>LBIU01000495.1 GCA_000987445.1 Candidatus Accumulibacter adiacens
GGACGATCGACCGGCGCTGCTCGGGGGCATCACGCTGGACATCACGCGTCGCCATCAGCTCGAAGAGCGCACGCGTGCGCTGCTCAAAATCAATGACCTCGGGCGCAGCCTGGGAGAGAAGGAATTCCTGGCGGCCTGCCTGGAGATGGCCGAAAGGATGACCGCCAGTGGCATTGGCTTCCTGCACTTCGTGAACGACGATCAGCAGACGATCGAGTTGTCGACCTGGACCGCCGGCGCGCTCAAGGGCTGCTGCGCGATGTTTGACAGTCACTATCCGATCAAGGAGGCCGGCATCTGGGCCGATTGTTGCCGCCAGCGGCGGGCGGTGTGCTTCAACGATTACGCCGCGTACGAGGCCAAGCGCGGCCTGCCCGAGGGTCACGCGCCGCTGCAGCGCTTGATTGCGGTGCCGGTGATCGAGGAGGGCAGGGTTCGCATGGTCGTTGGCGTCGGCAACAAGGCCGCCACCTACGACGACTTCGACGTCGAGACGGTGCAATTGGTCGGCAACGAAGTCTGGAGCATCAGGCGTCGCGCGCAGGCCGAGGCCGCGCTGGCCCACCGCCTCGCCGAAGTGACCGAACTCAACGGCAAGCTCGAAGACGCCCATCTGCAGCTCCTGCAGTCGGAAAAAATGTCGGCGATCGGCCAGCTCGCGGCGGGCGTCGCGCACGAACTCAACAACCCGATCGGCTTCGTCCATTCCAACCTCGGCACGCTCGGCGAGTACGTCGAAGACCTGCTGGCCATCGATGCCGCCTATGCCCGTGTCGAGGCGCAGCTGCCGGCGCTGGCCGGCCCCGGCGCCCTCGACGAAGTCCGCCGCCTGAAGGCGGCGAGTGATCACCCGTATCTCGTCGAAGATCTGCCGAAGCTGATCCGCGAGAGCAAGGAGGGCCTCGAACGGGTGCACAGGATCGTCCTCGATCTGCGCGATTTCTCGCGCGTCGGCGAAAGCGAATGGCAGTGGACCGATCTCGAAAAAGGCCTCGAAAGCACGATCAACATCGTCTGGAATGAACTGAAGTACAAGGCCGAGGTCGAGCGCCGGTACACGCCGCTCCCGCCGATCCGCTGCCTGGCCTCGCAGCTCAATCAGGTGTTCATGAACCTGTTGATCAATGCCGCGCAGGCCATTGAAACAAGGGGCAGGATCGTCATTCGCACCGGCACCGACGCCGCTTCCACGGACGCTGCGAGCGCTGTCGATTCGGTCTGGGTCGAAATCGAAGACAGCGGCTGCGGCATGCCGCCGGAGGTGCAGAAGCACCTCTTCGAACCGTTTTTCACCACCAAGCCGGTGGGCAAGGGGACCGGGCTGGGCTTGTCGATCGCCTTCGCGATCATCGCCAGGCATCATGGGCGCTTCGATGTCCGCTCCGAAGTCGGGCGCGGCACGACTTTCCGGATCACCCTGCCGATCGACCCCAGCCAAGCCGAAACAGGGACCGAGTGATGAC
>LBIU01000496.1 GCA_000987445.1 Candidatus Accumulibacter adiacens
ACGACGGGATTCAGACCTGCTTGAATCGAGCCTGGAGCGGTTCCAGGCCCGATTGAGGCAGGCCCCCACGCCGGTGGCGTGGGGGAGGCTCGATCAGCTGAGCAGCCAGACTTCGGACAGGTACTTCCAGTTGACGAAGTAGTAGAGGACGAAGGACACGAACAGCAGCAGGGCGAGGATCACCGTGCCGGGAACCGGCACATGGTCGCTGCCGTGTGCGACGGCGGATGCCGCCTGCGTGTTCGCCGGGATCGGGGTCGGCTTGTCGGAGACCTTGCCGCCGTCGAGCTTCTTGCCGAAGAGCAGCGAGCCGACGATGAGCAGGATCCACAGGCCCCCGCCGATGACCGCGATCACTCCGAAGATACCGGTCAGACCCATCATCAGATAGGCAGCGCCCGGCCATTCATACTGGAAGGGTGCGCCCGAGAAGGCCATGTCCCAGTGCCGGCGGGAAACGCCCAGCGTACCGGCGCCCATCATCACCAGGCCGAGAACGCCCATGCTGATGCCGTACAGGTAGGGCTGGATCTGGCACAGTTTCGGCAGAATCAGCTCGCGCTTGAAGAGCACCGGAACCAGCAGGAAGGTGATCGACATGAAGGCCAGCGTGGTACCCGAAACGACCGTGGTATGGAAGTGGCCCGGGACGTAGAAGGTGTTGTGCATCAGCATGTTGATCTGCTCGGTACCGAGGACGACACCGGAGATGCCGCCGAGGAAGCCGAAGCTGACCAGCGAGATGAACATGCCCGAGAACACCGGGTTGCCCCAGGGCGCCTTGCGCAGCCACTCGAATATGCCGTTGGTGAAACCCCTGCGCCGTTGTGCGGCTTCGATTGCACCGGGAACCGTGAAGCCGTGAATCATCGAGGCCATCACCGCGAAGTACATGAAGTACGAGGTGTTGAGCACTTTCCACTCGGCGCTCATGCCCGGGTCGGACAGCAGGTGGTGCGCGCTGGCCAGTTGCAGGAAGAGGATGTAGAGCAGGAAGGCAAAGCGCGAGACTTTCTCGGACAGCGGCTTGGCATTGAAGAGCACGGCGGCGGTCAGATACCAGACCGAGACGTGTGCGGCAACGTTGATCTGCTGCGACGAGTGTCCCAGGCCCCACCACACCATGCGGTACAACTGGGCGTCGATTTCCTTGATCCAGCCCAGCGACCAGAAGAAGGTCGGGATCAGGATGCCGGCACCGGAAAGGATGGTGAAGGTGGCGATGATCGCCGCGGTCAGCGCGCCGAAAGTCACCAGCGGCAGCGAACCCTGATAGGTCTTGTCCTTCTTGGCGACGACCAGCGTGCCGAAGAAGACGCAGGTGCCGAGCAGCGCACCGACGGCGACCAGGATGATGCCCAGGTAGAAGTGCGGTTGCGCCTGCATCGGCACGTAGGAGGTGAACATGACGCTCGATTCACCCTGGAAGATGGCGACGTTGGTGATGATGCCGCCGACGACCATCAGCCAGAAGCCCAGCCAGGCGATCTTCGGCGCTGCCAGTCGACAACGGAGTAGCGTTGATGAGGCGAAGTAGAGCACGGCCATTTCGAAGAACAGGATCCACAGGATCAGCATGTCGATGCCGTGGGCGGTGAGAATCAGGTAGAACTGGTCCGCCGGCAGCAGCTTGATCGCCGGCCAGCGGGTGAGGATCACCAGCAGGGCGGTGACGCCGCCTACCAGTAGCCAGAGGACGCCGGCGACGGCGTTCCAGCGCATCAGTTTCTCGGCCTGATCCTCAAACTGCATTCCCGAGATCGGACAGGTACGGTACGTGGTTGCCATCTATTTACTCCCCCTTTTTCGTCACGTAGATACGGCCGAGCATCCAGGAATGGCCGATGCCGCAGAATTCGTTGCAGACCACGGCGTAGGTTCCTGCCTTGGTCGGCGTCATCTTGACCACGTGCTCATAACCAGGGATCACCTGGATGTTGATGTTCACGGGCTGCAGCGAGAAGCCGTGGTTGTAGTCCATCGACGAGAGGTGGATCTTGTAGGTCTGACCTTCCTCGAGTTCGAGGATCGGGTACCAGGCCCAGAGGCGGGCGATCAGGTAGCCGTCGCCACCGGCGGGGACCTTGACCACCGGAATGTCCTGGTCGGTTTCGGTACGGATGGTGTTCTCGGCGATGAACTTCTCGGCCTTGGCGGCGAACAGCTCCGGCGTGATCTTGTAGGCCTCGTTGGACAGGTTCTGCTTACCGTATATGTGCCAGTAGATCATCATGCCGAACATGATCATCCCCCACACGAAGGCGATCGCTATCCACGCCCATTCGACCTTGTCGATGGGTTGCTTCCACCAGAGCCGATCTGACGGCGGCAGAATTGCACTCATATTTCTTTCTCCCTGAGGTGACTGGCTGGCTTACTTGGCGACCGGCGTGTTCATGATGTCGATGATGCCCCACAGGATGTAGAGCAGCCCTGGTGACGCCACACCGAGAAACAGGAGTAGGAAGTGGTTGTCCAGCAGCTTTTGCATGAACGGGATGTCGTCGTCTTTGTCGTCGACCATGGGTGAATCCTCCATCGCTGATTGGCGCTTGTGGCGCTTGGTAAGTTGCCGATAACGGAATATTTCTTGGGCTTTCCGGGCACAATTGGGCGAAGAATACCTGCACTTGCCCCGCCTTTGATTTGATGCACGTCAAGAACGCGGGAAACACGGCGCGGACCGGAAAAGCCAGCAATCATCGGCCTTGCAGGTGGGGTGGTGCGACCGCTGGTCGCAGCTGTCGGCGCGTTCACGGCCGCCGCCGCAGGCCTCTGAAGGCCTATATAATTCGCGCTTCGCTTTCCCTTCCCGGGTCCATCGCATGAATACAGTCGCTCGCCGGCAAGTTGCGCTGTGGTTGTTCGTCTGCAGCGCCATGGTCTTCGCAATTCTGGTCGTCGGCGGCGTCACCCGCCTGACCCATTCCGGTCTGTCGATCGTCGAGTGGAAGCCGATCATCGGTATCGTGCCGCCGCTCAACCAGGCCGAATGGGAGGAGACGTTCGAGAAGTACAAGCAGACGCCTGAGTACCAGAAGGTCAACCACCAGATGGGCCTCGAGGAGTTCAAAGGTATCTTCTTCTGGGAGTACTGGCACCGTGTTCTCGGGCGCCTGATCGGCGTCGCCTTCCTGTTGCCTTTCCTCTATTTCTGCCTGCGACGCAAGATCGACCCGCCGCTGATGCCCAAGCTGCTGGGGATTTTCGTGCTCGGTGGGCTGCAGGGAGCGATGGGCTGGTACATGGTCAAGAGCGGCCTGGTCGATGATCCGCGCGTCAGCCAGTATCGGCTGACGGCGCACCTGTCGCTGGCCTTCCTGATCTTCGTGGCGATGATGTGGCTGGCGCTCGGCCTGCTCAGCGAGCGCGCCCGGGTGACCACCGACGCGACACTGAAGGGTTTGCAGCGCTTCGCCTTCTGGCTGGCGATCCTGGTGGGCTACATGGTGGTCAGCGGTGGCCTGGTTGCCGGCATCCGGGCCGGCAAGGCCTACAACAGCTTTCCGCTGATGAACGGGCATGTCCTGCCGCCGGAAAGCTTCATCATCGATCCCTGGTATCTCAACTTCTTCAACAACATGGCGCTGGTGCAGTTCGACCACCGCCTGGGTGCGTGGCTGCTGGCCTTTCTGGTGCCCTGGTTGTGGTGGAAAATCAGGGCGGCGGCGGTTTCCGGCAGCGCCCGCCTGGCCGCGACGCTGGTCCTGGCAGCGGTCTTCGTGCAGATCGTGCTCGGCATCTCGACACTACTGCTAGGGGTTCCGGTCGGCCTCGGCGCGGCACACCAGGGCGGGGCGATGGTCGTGCTCGGCCTGCTGCTGTGGTTGAATCACGAACTGCGGGTGCAATCGGTGGCGGGCAGCCGCGCTTGATTGCCGGCCAGGAGTTGCGACTGCGGCAAATCCGGAAAATCGCCTGTTTGCTGACTGCGCTGTCGCTGCTGGTGGTGCTGCTCAGCGCCTGGCTGCGGCTCGACGCTGCCGGCCTGGGCTGTCCTGACTGGCCTGCCTGCTACGCGCAGCTGCTGAGCAGCGAGCCGCCGGCACAGACTTTCGGCCCCTTGCGCCTGTGGCATCGTGCGGTGGCCTCGCTGGTGCTCGTCCTGGCCTGCTATCTGGCGTGGCTGTGCTGGCGTCGTCCGGCGTTGCCGTCACCGGCAGCGCCGGCGAGCGTGCTGGTGTGTCTGGTGCTGGCCTTGGCGGTGCTCGGCTTCTGGAGTGCCGATCCGCGGCTGCTGCTGGTTGCTTTCCTGAATATCCTCGGCGGCCTTGGTCTGGTGAGCTTCGCGTGGCGGGTGGTCTTGGCCAGCAGCCCGGACGCGATGCCGGGAAGGGTGGCCAAGCTGGCTCCTGGGCGGCCGGCGCGGCGGCTGCTCCAGTTCGGTGGCGCCGTGCTGTCGCTGACGGTGATCCTCGGGGCGCTGATCGGCGCCCGCTACGAGGCCCTGGCCTGTCTGTCGGTGCCGGATTGTGCGGGCCACTGGTGGCCGACAGCCGCTGGCTGGGAGGCCCTGCAGGCATTTGCGGCAGTGAATGGCCCGCCGGCCGCGGGCGAAGCCGGGGGACTCAGCCTGCATCTGCTGCACCGCTGGAGCGCCCTGCTGACCCTGTGCTTGCTCGGCAGCGCCGGCTGGCTGGCGCTTGCCGATGGCGCGATGCGCAAGGCCGCCATCGCTCTGCTGCTGCTACTGAGCGCGCAGGTGCTGCTCGGGGCGCTGACCGTACTCAGCGGCTTTAGTCTCTGGCTGGCCATCGCCCATGCCTGCGGTGCGGCCGTCCTGCTCGCGACCCTGGCGAGCCTGCTGCGGCGCTGAGACGGCCCGGCGCGGCGCGAGGTGGCAAGGCCGCGCCGTGCAGTGAATCCTGCGATTCCTTTCCGTGCCGATCGCTG
>LBIU01000052.1 GCA_000987445.1 Candidatus Accumulibacter adiacens
GAGCCGAAAGCCGCTTCCAGGCCGATTTCTTCCTTGCTCAGGATGCCCAAGTCGTAGAGCTCCATGACCGCGCCGACCGTGGCGCCGAAGGAAATCGGGTCCATGCCGTCTTCGTTGCACAGCAGGTTGGCGAACTGCAGCGCTTCGAGATCGTCGACGCCGTTGGCGCTGCCGAGCGCCCAGGCGGCTTCGTATTCGAGACCGCCGTTGGCACCCCAGTACTCGGGTCTGGTTTCGACCGAAAAGTGTGTCTCGTCGATGCGCGAAATCCGCCCACAGGCGATGGTGCAGCCGAAGCAGGCCTGATTGGCGACCAGATGCGCGCGACCGTCCGTGGCGCGCTTTTCGTGCATCGCTTCGGCGGAGATCTTGCGCGCCCCTTCGAACTCGACGTCACGATGGTTGCGCGTCGGCAAGGCGCCCATTTCGTTGATCACGTTCATCAGCACCTGCGTGCCATAGGTCGGCAGACCCTGGCCGGTGACCGCGTTCTCGGCGAGGACTTTCTTGCCGGCCGTCGCCGCGGCCATGAAGGCCTTGGCATCGGCGATATTGCCGACGCCGCGCGTGCCACGCACGGCAATCGCCTTGAGATTCTTCGAGCCCATCACCGCACCGACACCGGAACGGCCGGCGGCGCGATGCAGATCGTTGACGATGGCCGCAAAGAGAACCTGGTTCTCGCCGGCGCGACCGATGCTCGAAACGCGCAGCAGCGGGTCCTGGTGGCGCTTCTTGAGCGTTGCTTCGGTCGCCCAGACCGTCGTTCCCCACAGGTCGTCCGCCGGCAGCAGCTCGGCCAGCTCGTTCTCGATGTGCAGGTAGACCGGCTTCGGCGACCTGCCTTCGACGATGATCATGTCCCAGCCGGCGAACTTCAACTCGGCACCGAAGAAACCGCCCGAGTTGGAGCAGGCGATGACACCGGTCAAGGGCCCCTTGGTGACCACCGAATAGCGCCCACCGGTCGAGGCCATGGTGCCGGTCAGCGGGCCGGTGGCGTAGATGATCTTGTTTTCGGGCGACAGCGGATCGACCTTGGGGTCGAGTTCACTGACCAAGTACTTGCTGGCCAGCCCACGCTGGCCGAGGTACTGCGCGGCCCACTCCATGTTCAGCGCTTCGCTGCTGCAGGTTCCCTGGGTGAGGTTGATGCGAAGAATCTTGCGAGTCCATGCCATGGTCGTCTCTCCTCAAACCCGTGCCGCACTATCGGTCTTCTGCGCCCACTTGCGCATCCGCTCGAGGCCGGTCCAGTCACTGTCGATATAGGTGATGGCGTCCGTCGGGCAGGCGTCAGCGCAGGCCGGGTCGCCGCCACAGAGGTCGCATTTCTGGACCTTGCCAGTCTCGTGGCTGTAGTTCACCGTCCCGAAGGGGCAGGCAATGGTGCACACCTTGCAGCCGACGCAAACCGCGTCCAGAACCACCTTGGCGCCGGTCGTGGCGTCGATCTTGATGGCCTCGACGGGACAGGCGTTGAGGCACCAGGCTTCCGCACACTGGGTGCAGGTGTAGGGAACCTTGCGGCCTTCGTGGTGAAAGTCGAAAACCTTGATCAATGACCGCGACGGATTGAAGGCCCCGGTGTGCTCGTAAGAACAGGCCATTTCACACTGCAGGCAACCGGTGCATTTGCCCGGGTCGATGTGCAAGGATTTCTGCATGACGTCTCCTCCGTGAACAGATCAATGAGATTCTGCTGAATGACGTCGCAGTCCTCTCCTCCGCCTGCTGCTGCGACTGGCTGCTCACTATAGGCAATAGCCGGCACTTCTAAAAGTTGCGCTGCAGCAAATTGCCGCCGGGCGCCGACGACTGCACCGCCAGCGTACGCGCGGACCAGGCAGGGGGCTTGCCCGCGTATCCTGCGGTTCCCGAGTCGCCTGCTTGACAAGTGTTTACCGTACCCACGGCGCAAGGTGCCTGACGCGTACTCGGCAAGGTGATGCCGGCACGATAGCGCTTCCATCTACCCGCCCTGACAGTGCTGCTCGCCGGTTTGGAAAACCACGCCCGCGCCCAAACCAGGGTGTTTGTCGGCACGGCCGGAAGGGCATTGGAGCGTAGTCATGCAGACGGGTTTCGCTCTTGCGCGCACCGGTTCTACGACGGCGACGGCAAGAAGCGGGAGCGTTACCGGGCGGGCCCGGTCGGAACGCCCGAAACGGATGCGATGGCCGAAGCACTACGGCTGGCCATCGCCGACACCAGGGCGGCCGCGTCGTCCTGCGAGGGTGGTTGTCCTGCCGCTTCAGGAAGCGGGTGCTGCCTTCATGCACAGGTGTCGGCTGACGCCACTCCAGCCGTCGCACCGCGCATTGGGCGCCTCGTGCCAATCAATGTTCAACGACCACTGCGCGTCGGTGCCTGCCAGCTCACTGGCAGCCAATTGCTGGCGAGCCGCCTGATCCGGAAGCAGGTCCAGGGCCTTCAACACCGATCGCCAACCCGCCTAGCGATCGCCCGGCAAAGCAGCCTTCTTGCGCAGGACATAGGTGCGCCACATGAACAGTCGCGGTAAGAAATCGACATGACCAAGGATCTCGAAGCCGGCGGCAAGGCATTCGCTTTCGAATTGCGTGCGCGACACGATGAAACGATTGTCGCTTCGCTCACCCTGCTGACGACGTTTCGCGTCCAGCCTGCGCCGCCGCCATGCCTTGTAGTTGCCATCCACCCACAACGACAGCACGACGGTGTCGCGACTGACGCGGTGAAACTCCTTGAGCATGGCGAGTCGATTGACCGCTTCACCGATGTGATGCATCAGGCGAATGGAGAAGATGCAGTCGACGCTCTGGTCGGGTAGCGAAATGTCGAAGGCGGAACACTGCAGCAGACGGAAACGACTGACCACGGAGGGCTCACGAACCTGCGCCGTGACATCGAGCATCGCCGCGCTCAAGTCAGCCGCCAGTAGTTCGCGCTTGGGGTCGGCTGCCAGCAGCGACCAGAATCGACCCGTGCCACAAGGCAGATCGAGCACCGACGCCGGCTTGCCGGCGAGTCGCAGGGCGCGCTCTGCCATGCGGTGCTCTAGCCGGTCGGAGAGTTTCTTGCGATGGTGCTTTTCGAAGTACTGGCGCGAATGCTCGTCGGTATACTTGTCCGAAAAGGACAGCTGGACGGGCGCTTTCTGCGGATCGTTCATTAGGTTTCTCCGAATCTGTGACTTTTTCCGGTCGAGCAGACAGGAGGCCGCAAGGTCGCATGGCGCTGCCATGATCGCTTTGGCGCCAGCGCTATGCTGGCTGCTGTTTACCGCTCGGCTTGTCGGGCGAAACCAGGATTTTGCCGGGCGAAACTTAGCCCGGACTTAGCCCGGATATTTCACCATCGCTCTGGCGGCAATGCGAAACGGGCATATTGG
>LBIU01000497.1 GCA_000987445.1 Candidatus Accumulibacter adiacens
TGTCGAACACTCTGTTGAAGAGATTGAAAAAGACCCCGAGCGGGCCGCCGACGGGCTCTTTCTTGCGCAGCAGCAAGCCGCAGAGCGCCGGGCTGAGGGTCAGGGCGTTGATCGAGGACAGCACCACCGAAACCACCACGGTAATGGCAAACTGTTGGTACAGCTGGCCGGTGATACCGCCCATGACCGCCACCGGGATGAAGACCGCGACCAGCACCAGCGTCGTGGCGATGATCGGTGCGGTCACCTCTTTCATGGCCGCCTTGGCCGCTTCCTTGGGCGTCATGCCGTTTTCGATATTCACCTGCACCGCTTCGACAACCACGATGGCGTCATCGACCACGATGCCGATGGCCAGCACCATGCCCAGCAGTGACAGGACATTGATGGTAAAGCCGATCAGCGGAAAGACCATGAACGCGCCGAGCAGCGATACCGGGATGGCGATGGTCGGGATCAGGGCCGCCCGCCAGTCCTGGATGAAAACGTAGACCACCAGAATCACCAGCGCCAGGGCGATGAACAGGGTTTCGATGATGTCGTTGATGCCCGCCGTGATCGCCGTGGTGGTGTCCAGCGAGATGTCATAGCGCATGCTCTTGGGGAAAGAGCGCGACAGCTCCTCCATGGTCGCCTTGACCTCTTCGGCGAGCGCCACGGCATTGGAGCCGGGTGCCTGGTACAGCGCGATCATGGCATTGGGCTTGCCGTTGAGACGCGTGAAGGCGTTGTAGGTCTCGACGCCCAGTTCCACCCGGGCGATATGCTTGATCTTGACCTGCGAACCCTCGGGCGTGGTCCGGATGACGATCTCGCCGAACTCCTCTTCGCTTTGCAGGCGGTCGGGCAGGCGGACGGTATAGGTGAATTCGGTGCCGGGCGGCGCCGGTTCCGCACCGAACTTGCCACCGGGAACGACGACGCTCTGGGCACGGATGGCGTCAACGATCTCCGGAACCGATATGCCGAGGTGCGCCAGCCGATCGGGCTTGATCCAGATGCGCATCGAATAGTCGCTGGCGCCGATGACGTTCACTCGGCCGATCCCCTTGATGCGCGCCAGGATGTCCTTGATGTTGATCAGCGAGTAGTTGCCGAGGAACTGCTGATCGAAGCGTGCATCGTCCGCCGTCAGCGAGATCAGCATGAGGATGTTGGGCAGCGATTTCTCGGTGGTCACCCCCAGGCGCTTGACCTCCTCGGGCAGTTTGGCCGTTGCCGCGGCCACCCGGTTCTGGGCGAAGACCGTATTCATGTCCGGATCCGTGCCAACCTCGAACGACACCTCAATCGTCATGCTGCCATCATTGGCGTTGGTGGACTTCATGTAGATCATGTTGTCGACGCCGTTGATCTGCTGCTCGAGCGGCGTCGCCACGGACTGTTCCACGCTGACGGCGTTGGCCCCGGTATAGTTGGCCCGCACCTCGACAATCGGCGGCGTGATGTCCGGGTACTGCTCCATGGGTAGACCGCTGAGAAACACGACCCCGATGATCACCATGAACATGGCGATCACCATGGCCACGATCGGCCGTCTGACGAAAAAATCACCCATGGCTGATTACTTTTTGTCCTGGTCTGGCGTCTTGATGTCCGCTGGCGTGGCCTTGACGGCGACCCCGTCCCTGACCTTCTGCAGGCCCTCGTAGACCACCTTTTCGCCGGGCTTGAGCCCCTCGGTGATCAGCCAGGAGGAGCCGATCTTCGGCCCGACCTTGATCTCCCTGGTTTCGATCTTGCTGTCGGCGTTGACCACGAAGACGCTGAACAATCCCTGCACCTCCATGACGCTGCGCTGGGGAATCAGGATGCCGTCCTTGACCTCGTCGCCCTTGATCCGCAGGCGCGCGAACTGGCCGGGGCGCAGCAGCTTTTCGGGGTTGGCGAAGGAAGCCTGGACCAGCATGGCCCCGCTGGTGGGGTCCACCTGCCGGTCCACGAAGTCGATCTTGCCCTTGTGCGCATACACCGAACCGTCGACCAGGATCAGCTCGATATCGCTTTCCCGCTCGTCGAGCTGCTTCGCAGTCGCCTCGGCGAAATAGCGGGCAATCTCCAGATACTGGCGTTCGGTGATGAAGAAGGTCACCAGGACCGTATCCACCTGTGAGACGGTATCGAGAATCACCGGGTTGGGGTCTCTGCCGACGAAATCGCCGACCTTGGCCTGGGTCTGGCCGATGATGCCGTCGATCGGTGAATAGATCTTGGTATAACTCAGTTCAATCCTGCTCGCCCGCAATGCCGCTTTGGCTGCCTCCACGGAAGAGAGCGTTGCTTCGTAGGCAGCCGTTGCCGCATCCAGGTCACTCTTGCTGACCGCATTGATCTTGGCGAGCGGCGCGATGCGACCCAGATCGCCTTTGGTTTTCGCCAGCATGGTGTTTGCCTCGGCCACAGCGCTCATCCTTACCGCGACCTGTTCTTCGTAAGGCTCACTCTCCAGCGTATACAAGAGGTCGCCTTTCTTGACTTCGGAACCCTCCTGGAAATGAACCCCTTCCAGAAAGCCTTCCAGGCGGGCACGGATGGCGATGTCCTTCAAGCCGAATGTCTGGCCGACGAACTCCAGGTAGAGAGGGACGTCCTCCGCCCTGGTTTCGATCACCGAGACTGCCGGCGGCGGTGGCGGCCCGGCTTTCTGGTCGTCGCTGCAGGCAAACAGAAAGAAAGACAGGCAGGTAGTCAGAGCGATGGTTTGAAGTCTCATGATGCCGTGTGTGCCGGGTGGGTGGTTGATAGGCGCCAATGGACGTCGAACGCAGCGCTGGCCGGCGATCTGTCCTTGTGCTCCGTGCGCAACGAGGCGGCATTCCGGCGAGACCGCAGGGGCACGCGCTCCGCTACAAGCGCTATTGCGATGAGCAGAATCGCCAGGAAATCACGCAGCTTCCGTTGCCCGCCAGGGTGCGTCGCCGATTGCCCTCAGACGACCCGGCAAGCTTGCGCCGGTCGTCGCACCTGACCCACGCACATCGGCAGATGTCGCAGTACACCCCAGAGGTCGCAGTACACCCCATTTCGCGAGGCATGGCAACCCGCGGGGATCGCGCGCGTTCATCGGCGACCTCCGGACTGCAGGATACAAGCACCCCGCCGAGGGTGAACGACGCGCACGACGAGCGGCCAGGCAGTGCAGCGCTGCTCTTCGGCAACACGGTCGAAACCCTGGCCTTCATCCACAGGTTGCTGCCCGCAACCGGCCGCGCTAGACTTTGCCGATCAACTCACGGAGCAAGCGCGATGTCGGCCACCATGACGATCAAT
>LBIU01000498.1 GCA_000987445.1 Candidatus Accumulibacter adiacens
GTGCCACGCCTGTGGACGGCACATGTCTTTTCCGACGTCATTCGCACGCGGCTGTTGCGCAACGTGCATGGCGACTCATCCGGCGTTCGCGGCGCGGCCTGGCTTTGGAACGAAAAATGACCGAAATCGTGCTTTTCAGCGGCGGCTTGACGCGGATCGACGAACACGGCCAGTCGACCGGCATCTACAAGCTGCCGGTCGCCGGCCCGGTGGAACTCGGCCGTGAGGGCCTGGCCGGCGATGTCCAGGCCGACCGGCGCGTCCATGGCGGGCCGGAGAAGGCGCTGCACCAGTACGCGGTGGACAACTATCGGCGCCTGGCCGAGCGCCTTCCCGCCATCGCTGCGCAATTGGTCGCCGGCAGTATCGGCGAGAACATTTCGGCCACTGCCGGCGACGAGAACACGGTCTTCGTCGGCGATGTCTTCCAGCTCGGTCGCGCCCGGGTGCAGGTCAGCCAGCCGCGCAGTCCCTGCTGGAAGATCGACCATCGCTACGGTCACCAGGGCGTCGCGCGGCTGATCGCCGAGAGCGGCCTGACCGGCTGGTACTACCGGGTGCTCGAAGCGGCGACGATCAGCACCGGCGACCGGCTCGCATTGATCGAACGTCTGCCGGGCGCGGTCTCGCTGGCGGAACTCTGGCAGGCTTGGCGCGAGCACCGGCCTGATCCGGCGACTCTGGAACGTCTGGCCGCGGCGCCCGGCCTGACGCCCAGCTGGCAGAAGAAACTGCATGCTCGCCTGGACTGGCTGCGCGCCAACAGCGGCACGGCGGAGACCGCACGGACGCTGTTTCATTCCCGCCCAAGCTGAACGCCGAGGCAGCTCGCTGGCCTTCCGGCCGGGCCGGTGCTCAGCGATACAGCGGCAGAGCCGCCACCCGCGCCTCGATATCGGCGCTCACCTGCCGGTAGGCCGGGTTGTCCGAACCGCCATAGCGGCGCTCGAACTGGGCGGCCGACAGATACTCCGGGAGCCCGCCCAGCGGCGGCGCCAGATCGCTGTCGCGCAGAGACCCGCGCAGGGCAGCATTGAGGCGTGCCGAATCGGCAAGCACCACTTCTCCGAAACGCGTCCCGGCACGATCTGCGGCGAGGTCGGCAAACGAGAAGCCGCTGCCGCGGTGAGCGTCGTCGATTTCCTTGTAGATGCCAATCGCGTTTGCCGCCGGCTCGCCGGCCCAGGCCGCCAAAGCGGCCGAGATGGTGAAATGCTGCGCGCTGTCGTAGCGCCCCAGCAACTCCAGATTCAGGCGGCGCGGACGCGGCCACTCGCGGGCTTGCGGAAAGAGGGCCTGGAGGCTGTGTTCCGACTCGTAGGCCGCCAGGACGAGCAGCGCCGCGCGTCGCTGCTGCAGCGTCTCCTCGCCGGGAAGCCCGGCCAGCAACGGCGGCAACAGCTCGCTCAAGGGCAGGTGCGCGTTGACCGGGTATTTCATGAGCAGGCTGGCCAGCGCGCGCTGCGCTGCCTCGACACGCCGGGTGTCGGCCGGCGTAAAGGCGAAGGCGCGAGCGCCATCGAGGAGTCCGGGCTCCCAGGCATAGGTGAAGGCGACGGCACTGCGCGCCGGCACGAAATCGAGGCGACGGAAGGCCTGCCGCAAGAGCTGCCACTGCTCGCCAAGACCGGCCACCTCGATCAGCGAAACGCTCAGCCACTCGAGCAGGCGCGGTGCGATCGGCAGCGATCCCAGCGACGCCGAGGCCAGCCGTGCGCGCCCGTCTTCGGCCTCGAAGCTGGCGCGGAGGTTCAGATAACGCGCGGCGGACAGACC
>LBIU01000053.1 GCA_000987445.1 Candidatus Accumulibacter adiacens
TCGGCCGTTGGGGCTCTGACAACTGAATGAAGGTTCTTGTCACCACGCATCAGTTTTTCCCGGAGTTCACCGCGGGAACGGAAGTCTTGACTTTGGCGGTCGCCCGGGAGCTCCTGCGGCGGGGACATGAAGTCCGTGTGTACACCGGCTACCCGTCTCGAGGGGAGCTGGAGGGCGACGAGCGGTTTGACGAGTACGATTTCGATGGAATCCACGTCTATCGCTTCCATCACGCTTACCTGCCAATGGCGGGTCAGAGCTCAGTGATTGAACTCGGCTACGATAACCATGCAGCAGCAGATAGGTTCGAGAAAATCCTGACGCATTTCGACCCCGACATTGTCCATGCTTTCCACTTGAACCGGCTGGGTACGGGGCTCATCGAAAAGGCTGATCAACTGGGTGTTCCTCTGTTCATGACACTGACCGACTTCTGGCTTATCTGCCCTACCGCCCAGTTACTGCTGCCCGACGGAAAGATGTGTCACGGCCCTGGTCCGTACGGGGGTAACTGTGTGAAACATCTTGCGGAAATCAAGCAGCAAGGGCTGCCAAAAGCTATCGCCAGGTTGCTGCCCGTCGCCGTTGTCGAGGGCGTTGGCAGACTCTTGACGTCGAGTTTTTTCCCGGTGAATTCCGCGATTGCAGAGGTCAAGGCGATAGGCGGGCGCCTTCATTCCAATATTGCTCGGGCGAATCGCTTGAAAAGGCTTGTTGTGCCGAACAGTGTGATTCGTGACATGCTTATCAGAAACGGAATAGACGAGCGACTGATCGTCGAGTTGGGTTATGGGATAGACTTGGTCGAAAGCGGCCGGAATTCCTCGTCCGAACGGCCGCGTCGGCTATTGCAAGTTGGGTATATCGGCACGCTGGGTCATCACAAGGGCTGCCATGTGCTTGTCGAGGCATTCAACAGGATACCGAGGGGCTTGGCCGTCTTGAAGATATTCGGCAATCACGTGGACTTTCCTGAATATGTAAAGCGGTTGAAGGCTCTGGCTGGAGATAATCGAGAAGTCCAGTTCTGTGGCACGTTCGAAAATAGTGACATATCGAGCGTTATTGCCAGCCTTGATGTATTGGTCGTTCCATCGGTCTGGGTCGAGAACACACCCTTGGTAGTCTATTCTGCTCAGCAAGGGCGTTGTCCCGTGGTCGCATCCAATTGTCTGGGGCTTTCCGACCTTATAAAAGATGGCGAAAATGGGTTGTTGTTTGAGCCAGGAAACGACTCGGAACTGGCCGGGCAATTATTGCGACTAATCGACGACCCTGGTCTTGTCTCAAGGCTAAGTGCTAATGCCAGGCAGCCAAAGTCGACAGCCACTTACGTCGACGAGTTGCTGTCCTTGTGGGAGGGCGCCTGAACGTGGGCACCTTGGGTGAGACCGCCGGCACCTTGGCTGAAAATCGTTCGGGACTCGGAAGGGCGGCCGTTTCCGTGATTTTGGTTAACTGGAATGCAGGGGAGTGGATCGAGCGGTCAATTTTGGCGCTGAACGCCCAGAGCTGTCTTCCTCTCGAAGTGATCGTGATCGACAATGCGAGCTCGGATGGCTCAGCACAGAGGATAGAAGAAGGGTTTCCAGCGGTGCGGGTTATTCAGTTGAATGAGAATTCTGGCTTCGCGGCTGCCAATAACCTGGGGGTGCGCTTGATGTCAGACGAGAGCAAGTGGGTCGCTCTGCTGAATCCGGATGCGTTTCCGGAACCATCGTGGCTGGAATCCCTGTTGACTGCTGCGGAAAATAATCCAGACTATACGGTTTTTGGTTGTCGCCTGATGGATGCAAATACGCCATCCAAGCTCGACGGGGTGGGCGACGCGTATCACGTCAGCGGGCGCGTCTGGCGGGAGCAGCACCAGAAGAAATTGACGGCCTCTGTGCTGGAGCCGGAGGAGATTTTTTCCCCCTGTGCTGCGGCAGCGATGTACCGCAGGGATGTCTTCGTGGCGGCTGGTGGATTTGACGAAGACTACTTCTGCTATGTGGAAGATGTGGATTTGGGGTTTCGTGTGCGACTGCTTGGCCATCGTTGCTTGTACGTTCCCCAGGCAGTCGTTTTTCATGTCGGTTCGGCGGTAACCGGCAAGCACAGCGATTTCTCGGTTTATCATGGCCACCGGAATCTTGTCTGGACGTTTATAAAAAACATGCCCGGACCTTTGCTGTGGGCCTTGCTGTCTCTGCATCTGGCACTCAATCTGGTCACGATCGCGAATTTTTGCCTGCGGGGACAGAGCCGGGTGATCTTGCGCGCAAAGTGGGATGCGATAAGGGGCGTTCGAAAAATGTGGCGCAAGCGCCTGGAGATTCAGCGCGCACGAGTATGCTCCGTCGGCGAAATCTGGCGGGTGTTGAATAAGCGCTTGCTTCCGCTTGCGCGACCGTGACAGCCTGCGCCTATGCCTGGATTGGCTCGCATCGACCTTCGCAGATTGCGTCGTCCGGGTGTGTCTTCGAGCTGGTGTCAAAGTCACGCCGAGACCAAGAGAGGTGACGCATGTCGCGACCAAGCGAAGTTGATCGGATGGAATTTTGTTGCGTGATGAACCATTTGCAGATCATCCATGCTATGCAGGTGGTCTTGCCGTGAATTCTGGCGAGCGCGCTTTTTTGCCGGTTGACGTGATTGTTGTCAATTACAATGCCGGTGAACTGCTGGTGGACTGTGTGCGTTCGCTGTTTGCCGGTGGCGCTGAGCAAGTCATTGTGGTCGACAATAAATCTGCCGATGGCAGCTTGGCGCTATTGGAAGGTTTGCCCTGTCCAGAGGGTTTTTTGCGAATTATTCGCAACGAAAGAAATCTCGGTTTCTCTGCGGCCTGCAATATCGGTATAGCGGCATCGTCTTCGGAATTCCTGCTTTTTCTGAACCCTGACGCCGCGGTAGATCATAAGGCATTATCACGCATGCTCGACGTCCTCCGTGGTGACACGACGGTGGGCATGGCCGGTGGTATGCTTTGCAACCCCGATGGGTCCGAACAACCGGGCGGCCGGCGAAGTTTCCCGACACCGGGGCGGGCCTTTAGTCGCGCTTTTGGGCTATCGCGCTTGGCGCGAATCGCGCCTCGCCTGTTTTCGGACTTCGGGTTGCACAAAGCGCCGTTGCCGGTCGAGGCGACCCCCGTTGAGGCAATCTCCGGGGCTTGCATGCTGGTCAAGCGGGCAGCGCTGGACGAGGTGGGGCTTTGGGATGAAGGCTATTTCCTGCATTGCGAGGATCTCGACTGGTGTATGCGATTCGGACGGAAGGGGTGGAAGGTGATGTTCGTGCCCGATGCACAGGTGAAGCACCTGTGGGGCGGCTGTAGTCGCAGCCGACCGATTTTCGTCGAGTGGCACAAGCACCATGGCATGCTGCGCTTCTATCGCAAGTTCTACCGGCGACAGTACCCGGGAATCCTGTGGGGGTTGGTGATAGCCGGCGTAGGGCTGCGATTTGTGGCGATTGCTGGCTACTACAGTCTTCGCCACGCCTGGAAGAGATGGGGAGTGGTCCATGGCGGCTGAGTTTCCCATTGCTGTCATCGGTGCGTCCAGCATGGTTGGCAAGTGCCTTCTTGCCAAGCTGGCAGATGCGGGTGAGCGAGTGACGGCGTACTCGCGAAGCGAGTACGTCGGTCAAGCGAGCGATACGGTCTGCTGGCGCACACTGCCACTGCCCGAGTCACCTGCAGCCTGCGTTGCCATATCGGCGGACGAGGATATTCCGCGCTTGTGGATCTGTGCCGCACCGATCTGGGTGCTGCCGGAGCATTTCGGATTGCTTGACGCGTGCCGGGTGCGGCGCGTGCTGGCTATCTCCTCGACCAGTCGTTTCACCAAGGGTGACTCCTCTGACCCGCAAGAGCAGGCCGTCGCGCAGCGACTGGCCGACGCGGAAGCGCTGGTCCAGGCTTGGGCAGAGAGCCGGGGCGTGGAGTGGGTCATTCTGCGTCCGACGCTGATCTACGGCCAGGGTCGAGACAAGAATGTCTGCGAAATTGCGCGTTTCGTTCGCCGTTGCGGCTTTTTTCCGCTGCTCGGTGGTGCGCAGGGATTGCGGCAGCCGATTCATGCGCAGGACGTGGCCAGCGCTTGCCTGGCCGCCCTGCGCGCGCCGGCGGCGGCGAATCGCGCCTACAATATCTCCGGTGGCAGCACCCTCGCCTATAAGGAGATGGCTGCGCAGGTGTTTGTTACCCTCGGCCGCCCAGTCCGTCTTCTGCGGGTGCCCTTGTGGGCTTTCGCTCTAGCTCTTGCGGTGCTACGTTGTCTGCCGCGCTATCGGCACTGGTCAGCGGCCATGGCCGAGCGCATGAACCGCGATCTGGTGTTCGATCACGGCGACGCGGCCCGCGATTTCGCGTTTGCGCCGAGGGCCTTCGCGCCGAGCAAAGAGGATCTGGGACAATGAAAGCAGCGCGCTACACAGGTCGGTCCCGCAGGATCAGGGTCGGCCCAGGGCCTTGCGAGCCTTCCCATGGCCAGCCGTCCGGGAGGCGGAGCGGGTGAGCCGCTGGCGCCTTTCCGCAGGCCTCTCGGCTTATCTGGTGTTGATGCCGCGGTTGACCAAGCAGGGCCTGATGTTGCTCGCTGATGCCGTGTTGCTGGCTTTTGCAGTCTGGGCGGCCTATGCCGTGCGCCTGGGCGAATGGTTTCTGCCCAACGACTCGCAAATCCTGTTGATGCTCGTCGCGCCGCTATTGGCGATGCCCGTATTTCTCAAGATGGGGCTCTATCGCTCGGTGATTCGCTACCTCGGCGAGCAGGCCCTGTGGTCGGTACTCAAGGGCATGTCACTGGCCGCCCTGTTGTGGGCGGTTCTGGCCTTCATGACCCAAATGACCGGCCTGGAAGGCGTCCCGAGGGCGGTGCCCTTTCTCTACTGGCTGATTGGCTTCGCGTTGGTGGCCGGGTCGCGTTTCGGCGCGCGCTGGCTTCTCTGGCTGCCGACCCGCAGCCGCTTTTCCGGCAAGCAGGTATTGATCTACGGCGCTGGCAACGCCGGGCGGCAACTGGCCGAGTCGCTGCGACGCGGGCGCGACCTTTTCCCCGCAGGCTTTCTCGACGACGACCGGAATCTGCATGGCAAGGACGTTGCCGGTCTGCGCGTCTATCCGCCCGAGCATCTGCCGACCTTGCTCGAACGCTTCGATATTCATGACGTCATCGTCACCTTGCCGTCAGCGTCCAGCGCCAGGCGGCGTGAAGTGGTGGCGTCTCTGGAGCACTTCCCGGTGCGCGTACGCATCCTGCCGGCGCTGACCGACATCGCCAATGGCCGGCACCTGGTAAATATGGTCCGCGAGGTCGACATCGGCGATCTTCTCGGTCGCGACCCGGTGGCTGCCGACCCGACCCTGCTCGGGCGTTGTATCACCGGCAAGGCGGTACTGGTCACCGGTGCCGGGGGGTCGATTGGCTCCGAGCTGTGTCGGCAGATCGCTGCCTTGCAGCCAGGCAGCCTGATCCTGCTCGACGCCAGCGAGCACGCCCTGTACCAGATCCATCGCCTTCTGCAATCGGTTCTCGGCTGCGAGCTGGTGGCCTGCCTCGGCTCGGTCGGCGACGCTGGCCTGGTATCGCGCCTGCTGTCCAGGCATCAGATCGCGACCATCTACCACGCCGCTGCCTACAAACACGTTCCGATGGTGGAGGCCAACCTCCTGGAAGGTGCGCGCAACAACATCCTCGGCACTCTGACGCTGGCCAGCGCGGCCTTTGACGCGGGGGTCGAAACCTTCGTCCTGATCTCCACCGACAAGGCGGTCCGTCCGACGAACATCATGGGCGCCAGCAAGCGCTGGGCGGAGTTGGTCGTGCAGGGCTTCGCCCGGCAGTCCGCCGAGTGCGCCAGTGGGCAGCGGTTCTGTGCCGTACGCTTCGGCAACGTCCTGGGGTCGTCCGGGTCGGTGATCCCGCTGTTCAAGGAGCAGATCGCGCAGGGGGGGCCGGTGACGGTCACCGACGCCGAAGTGACGCGCTACTTCATGTCCATCCACGAAGCGGTGCAACTCGTCATTCAGACCGGCAGTCTGGCCAATGGTGGCGAGATCTTTCTGCTCGACATGGGTGAGCCGGTACGCATCCTCGACCTGGCGCGCAACATGATTCGTCTGGCCGGCTACACGGTTTGCGACGAGGGCAACCCCGAGGGGGACATCGAGATCCTCCTTACCGGCCTGCGTCCGGGCGAAAAGCTTTACGAGGAACTGCTCATTGCCAGTAGCAACGGGGTCGGCACCTCGCATCCCAAGATCATGAAGGCCGATGAACCCTCGCTCGACCGCGCAACCCTGGCCGGGCTCATCGAGCAGTTGAGCACGGCGCTGCACGCGCGCGACGAAGCCGCCGTGCGCGCAGTCGTGATGCGCGTCGCCGGCGAACAGCGGGATGGCGAACAGGCAGCGAGCAGCGTCGAAGTGTCGCTGTAGGCAGCGGCCCAGGCCCGATTGCCTTTGCCCGGTGCTGCCGAAACCGGGAGCGATGGACGGCTCCCTCCCGGCGGCGACAGTGAAGCCATCGAGGAGGGTGCCGGCGACAATAAAGCCGCTCGCACCGCCACGGCTGCCGGAATATGCGCTGGCCGTTTGATAGAATGCCGCTTTGCTCCGGTTGCGCTCCCCCTATGACTCGTCAGATCCTCGTTACCTCCGCCCTGCCGTATGCCAACGGCGCGATTCACCTTGGTCATCTGGTGGAGTACATTCAGACCGACATCTGGGTGCGCTTCCAGAAGATGCGCGGCCATCAGTGCTGGTATGTCTGCGCCGACGATACGCATGGCACGCCGATCATGTTGCGCGCCGAGTCCGAAGGGATCACGCCGGAGGCGCTGATCGAGCGCGTGCATGGCGAGCATACGCGCGATTTCGCGGGTTTCCACGTCGGTTTCGACAACTATTACACGACCCATTCAGAAGAGACGCGTGCCTGCGCCAACGAACTCTACGCACGGCTGCGCGCCGCCGACCTGATCGAAACGCGGGTCATCGAGCAGTATTATGATCCGCTCAAGCAAATGTTCCTGCCCGATCGCTACATCAAGGGCGAATGCCCGAAGTGCGGCGCGCCCGACCAGTACGGCGACAACTGCGAGAGCTGCGGCGCGGCGTACACGGCGAATGAGCTGCAGAATCCCTATTCCGCCGTTTCCGGTGCCAAGCCCGAACTGCGGCAGTCCGAGCACTATTTCTTCAAGCTTTCCGATCGTCGCTGTCAGGGCTTTCTGCGTCGCTGGACGCAGGGCGAAGGCCGGCTTCAGAGCGAGGCGGCCAACAAGCTGCAGGAGTGGCTGGGCGAGGTCGGCGAGAACAAGCTCACCGACTGGGACATCTCGCGCGAGGCACCGTACTTCGGTTTCGAGATTCCCGACGCTCCGGGCAAGTACTTCTACGTCTGGCTTGATGCGCCGATTGGCTACATGGGTGCCTTCAAGAATCTCTGCGCTCGCGAGGGGCTGGATTTCGACGCCTACTGGGGGCCCGATTCGACCGCCGAGCTCTATCACTTCATCGGCAAGGACATCCTCTACTTCCATGCCCTGTTCTGGCCGGCGGAGTTGCAGCACGCCGGCTACCGGACGCCGACCAAGGTCTTCGCGCACGGGTTTCTGACCGTCGATGGCGCCAAGATGTCGAAGTCGCGCGGCACCTTCATTACCGCCGAGAGCTATCTGGCGCAGGGCCTCGACCCGGAGTGGCTGCGCTACTACTACGCCGCCAAGCTGTCGAGTTCGATGGAGGACATCGACCTCAATCTCGACGACTTCATCGCTCGCGTCAACGCCGACCTGGTTGGCAAGTTCGTCAACATCGCCAGCCGTGCCGCGGGCTTCATCGTCAAGCGTTTCGCCGGTCAGCTCTGCCCCTGCGACGAAGCATTGCCGGCCATCCAGGCCATTCGCGATCGCCGCAGCGTGATTGCCGATCACTACGAGGCGCGCGAATTCAGCAAGGCGATTCGTGAAATCATGGCCCTCACCGATGTCGCCAATCAGTACGTCGACAGCGTCAAGCCATGGGAACTGGCCCGCCAGGAAGGCCGCGAAAACGAACTGCAGGCGGCATGCAGCAATGCCCTGAACCTCTTCCGTCTGCTCGCCATCCTGCTCAAGCCGGTGTTGCCGGCGCTCAGCGCCAAGGCCGAAACCTTCCTCAACGTCGCCCCCTTCGTCTGGGACGACGGCAACAGCGTGCTTGCCGCCGGGCACGCGATCAATCCCTACAAGCACCTGCTGACACGCGTCGAGAAGAAGCAGGTCGATGCGCTGGTCGAGGCCAACCGCGATTCCCTGGCGGCTGTCCCGCAGCCGGCGCCGCAGAAACACGCCGAGCAGCAGGAGAAGGCCGCTGCGCTGGCCGTTGCGCAGGCGGCTGTCGGAGCCGAGACCGGCCCGCATATCGGCATCGACCAGTTCCTGAACGTCGATCTGCGGATTGCGCGCATCGTCGAGGCCACGCAGGTCGAAGGCGCCAACAAACTCGTTCGCCTCGTCCTCGACATCGGCCCGCTCGGCATGCGCCAGGTTTTCGCCGGCATCAAGGCGGCCTACGAGCCCTCGGCGCTGGTCGGCCGGATGACGGTAATGGTCGCCAACCTGGCGCCACGCAAGATGAAGTTCGGGCTCTCCGAAGGCATGGTTCTCGCCGCATCCGATTCCGATGGCCAGACCCCCGGCATTTTCCTGCTGTCGCCGGACGCCGGTGCGCAGGCAGGCATGCGCGTCAAGTAGGCCACGAGATGTTCAACCGCAAGCGCCCGCGGGTCACCCTACGCGTCTTCTTCTTCGCGCTGCTCGACGCTGCCGGCATCCTCATCTTCTCGAGCGGCGCAATGTGGCTGGCCAGAGGCCAGACGCTGTTCATTCCCAACTTCCCCACCAGTACGCCGGCGGCGTTGATCACCGTCGTCGCCGGCATCGCGCTGATGCTCTGGGCGACAGGGCAGGTGCTGAACGAATTCGCGCGGGTCGCCGACAGCGCTCAAGACTGATCGTGACGCGGCGCCCCGCCGGGCCAACGCCGCCCGCCCGCGTCCAGCCGATCGGACGAGGCGGGGCTGCCGGTCGGCCTAAGTGAATCGAGATGTCGTGGTCTCCTGTATTGAATTGTCGCACGGCCACTCAACGAAATTGCTGTCCGAATGACCCACTCAAGTCGGAAATCTCCCGCCAAATATCGTCCTGACATCGATGGGTTGCGGGCCATCGCGATCATTGCCGTGGTGTTTTATCACGCAGGTTTCCCCGGGTTTGGCGGCGGCTTCGTCGGCGTTGATGTCTTTTTCGTCATTTCAGGCTTTCTGATTACCGCTCTGTTGTTCAAGGAGGCAGTCGCTACCGGTCGCCTCAGCTTGAGTGCCTTCTATGCGCGGCGCGTTCGTCGTTTGATGCCCGCTGCTCTGATCGTGGTCGCGGTGACCATGCTACTTGGCGCCTTCGTGATGCCGCCCGCATCGGATGAGCAGCGTTCCCTCGCCCGTTCGGCAATGGCTGTGGCTCTTTTTGGGTCGAATTTCTTCTTCTTCACAACGGCGGGTGGCTATTTTGATGCGCCGTCGTTCAGCATGCCCTTGCTGCATACGTGGTCGCTGGCAGTAGAGGAGCAGTATTACCTGATCTGGCCTCTCCTGATGCTCCTGATTTTCCGCTTCTTCCGAGGATCACACTCGGAAGAAGCGATGGGCGTCCGTGTGACCTGGGCTTTATCCGTGATGTTCCTGCTATCGCTTGCCTTGTCCATCGGGATGACGCCAGACCACCGCAGTTTTTCCTTTTATCTCCTGCCGACGCGCGTTTGGGAGTTCGCCATCGGCGGCATCGTCGGACTGGCGGGAAGCTCCTTGTACGCGCGTCTGAGGTCGTGGGGGGAAGGGCTTGCAGCGCTTGGCCTGGTCTTGATTGCCTACGCTGTCGTGGGCTTCAACGACGAGACGCCTTTTCCGGGGTCTGCGGCGATCATTCCGGTATGCGGTGCGGTTTTGCTGATCGTCGGCATGACCGCGAATGAACAGGGCATGGTGCGACGTTTGTTGGCTTCCCGGCCATTGGTGTTCATCGGTTTGCTGTCGTACTCGTGGTATCTGTGGCACTGGCCGCTATTGTCCTTCTACAGGATCTACAGCCTGGGTGATGCCGGGAATCTGACAGAAAATGCGTTGGCGATAATGGCTGCTCTGGCCTTGGCCTGGCTGACCTACGTCTGGATCGAGCGTCCGGCCCGGACGTATCGGCGAGGGCCTTTTCGTAATTCTCGTGCGACCTTGCTTACTGGTGGTGCAATTTGCGTTCTGACGCTCTTCCTGTCCGCCGGCTTATGGGCCTGGCGTGATTATCAGCAGTCAGCTGATGCGTATCGGTGGACCAACGCCGCGCGCGCTGATCGTGGTCGATACGCAAAGGAATGCTCGCTTCCGGAGCGACCGGCCGTCGTCGTGCCCGTCGAAGAATGCAGTCATGGCCCGGACAAGAAGCACCCTAGACTGCTTCTGTGGGGCGATTCACACGCACATCATTTGTTGCCGATGCTTACAGAGGTGTTTCCCGCAGTCGCTCTCTATGAACTCACCATGCCCACCTGTGTGCCGCTGATCGGTTTCGACTCGCGGACATTTATTTCGTCCAAGTCCTGCGTCGCGTTCAATCAGCGCGTATTGCAGGAAATTCTGGAATTGAAAGAAATCGGCCTCGAAGGAGTGATTGTTTCTGCTAGATGGCCGATCCATTTTGCGCATCAAAGCTTCTCTGTTGCCGACAAGGGGAGCGGCGGATTGGAGGCCGACGCAAAAACAATTGCGCAGGTGCGCGCCCAGATGCAGGCGAGTCTGAGCACGACCCTCGCTACGCTCGAAAGTATCGGCCTGCGTGTTTTGGTGATCGAGCCGACGCCCCAACTCGTCTATTCTGCGCCGCAGTGCCTGGCCTTACGCGGAGAGGCGCACTGCAATACGCCCCGCGTACTCAACGACGAACTGTTGAAGGAGACGACCGACGCCCTGGCCGAGGTCGTAGGGCAGTATCGTGACGTACGCTTGATCCCGCTAATCGATTTTTTCTGTGACGAACAGACCTGTTACGCCTCGCGCGATGGAAAGATCCGCTACTACGATGACGATCACCTTACCACCGCGACAGCCCGAGAGCTCGGACGCTATCTGGCTACGGAACTCGCTTGGGTACGCGGTGAGCCAACTGCGCCAGCGGACAGTGAGGCTCATCGCGGTCAGTCGGCAAGCAGCGACTGACCGTCCCCGATCCCTCTGGAGCAGCCTTTGCAGCCTTTGAATACGCCTTCGCGCCGCGCCGACTTTCGTCGCGGCGTCTTCGACATCCTCCCGGTACTCGCCGCGGCGGTGCCGATCGGCCTGTTGTGGGGAACGCTGGCGGCTGGCAAGGGCTTCACGCCCTTCGAGGCCTGGCTGACCAGCGCCACGGTTTTTGCGGGTGCCGCACAGTTCGTCGCCGTCGATATGTGGCGCGATCCGGTGCCGCTGTTGCTGATCGTGCTCACCACTTTCATCGTCAATGTCCGCCATCTGCTGATGGGCGCCTCCCTGCAGCGGCACCTCGGCAAATTCTCGCGGCCGGGCGGGCTGGTGGCGATGTTCCTGATGACCGACGAAAGCTGGGCCTTTGCCGAGCGCAAGGTTCTCGCCGAGCCGCTGCGACCGGCCTACTACTTCGGCGTTGCCTTGCCGATGTGGCTGGTATGGACCACCGCCTCGCTGGCCGGGGCCATCGCCGGGCGCTCCCTCGGTGACCCGGCGGTCTATGGATTCGATTTCGCCTTCTCGGCGATGTTCATCGCCATTCTCGCCGGGTTCTGGAAGGGGCCACGCACCGGCGCCGTGCTGGCCACCAGCGCAGTCAGCGCCGCGCTCGCCAAAGTGACGATCCCAGGCGCCTGGTACATCGTCATCGGTGGCATGGCGGGCGTTATCGTCGCCGCGATGTTGCACAGCGAGGAAGAAAACGAGCTGGCGGAGGAGCCAGAGGAGGGGGCAGCAGCGGGCGACGAAGCCGCCGAAAAGCGACGCGAAAAAGCGGGCTCGAACGTGGGCCGCGCATGAGCGACGATCTGCTCACCGTGGTCACCATCGCCG
>LBIU01000054.1 GCA_000987445.1 Candidatus Accumulibacter adiacens
CAAGAGCGCCAAGGTCATCGCCTGTCTGCAGCCTGACCGTCGTGTCGATATCGAACTCATCGGCACCAAGTAATCTGCTCGTGTTGTCGAAAAAGCCCTGCTTTGGCAGGGCTTTTTCATTGGTGCGCCCGGCCGGGCGCACTCGCTCCTACGCGCCACGAAGGTGGCTCACCATTGTCACGGAAACCGCTTCATGATGATCAACGCTGACCAGAACGAACTCGAAAAATTCAGCCAGCTGGCCCATCGCTGGTGGGACCCGAACAGCGATTTCAAACCCTTGCACGACATCAACCCCTTGCGCCTGGAGTGGATCGACGGCCACTGCCAACTCGCTGGCAAGCGTGTGCTCGACGTCGGTTGCGGCGGTGGACTGCTTTCCGAGGGAATGTGCGAGAAGGGCGCGGCGGTGACCGGCATCGACCTTTCCGACAGGGCGCTGAGCGTGGCCCGACTGCATTTGCTGGAAAGCGGTCGGCAGGTCGACTACCGGCAGATTTCGGCCGAAGAGCTGGCTGCCGAGCAGGGCGGCAGCTTCGACGTCGTCACGTGTATGGAAATGCTCGAGCATGTGCCTGATCCGGCCAGTACGGTCGCCGCTTGCGCGGCACTGGTCAAGCCGGGCGGGCATCTCTTCTTCTCGACCATCAACCGCAATCCGAAGGCCTACCTGTTTGCGGTGATTGGCGCCGAGTATGTACTGCGGATGTTGCCCAGGGGCACTCACGACTATGCGAGATTCATCAAACCATCAGAACTCTCGCGCTGGCTGAGAAACGTCGGTGTCGATCCGGATGAACTGCGCGGGATGACCTACAACCCGCTGACCAAGCGTTACGCGCTGGGCCGCGACACGGACGTGAACTACCTCCTGCACAGCGTGAAGAATGTTTGAAGCGGTCCTCTTCGATCTTGACGGCACCTTTGCCGATACCGCGCCCGATCTGGCCGCCGCTCTCAACCGTTTGCGTGGCGATCTGGCCCTGCCGCCGGTACCGCTGGAGCAGCTCCGCCCTTTGACGTCGCAGGGCGTACGCGGGATGCTCAAGGGCGGGCTCGAAATGCTGCCGACGGATGCCCGCTACGCGGAATTCTACGATCGCTTCCTGCAATACTACAGTCAGGATATCTGCGTTGAAACGGCGCTTTTTCCCGGGATTGAGCCACTCCTCGAGGCGCTTGAGCGGCGCCGTTGGCCATGGGGAATCGTCACCAACAAGGCGCAGCGCTTCACTCTGCCGCTCCTGGCCCGGCTTGGCTGCGCCAAGCGCGCGGCCTGTGTCGTCAGCGGTGATTCGGCGCGCCGCGCCAAACCGGCAGCGCAGCCGATGCAGTTGGCGTGCGCCCTGCTTGCGCGACGTCCCGAGAGCTGCCTCTACGTGGGTGACGATCTGCGCGACATCCAGGCCGGCCGTGCCGCTGGCATGGTCACTGTGGCCGTGCGCTACGGTTATCTCGGGGATGGCGAGCCGATAGAGGATTGGGGTGCCGATCATGTCGTCGATGACGCGCACGAAATTGCCGCCCTGGCCGGCATCCACTGATCGCGTGCGATTTTCGCGACCCTTTCGAGACCCGCTATGCCCAAGACTGCTCTGATCCTTTTTGCCCACGGCGCACGTGACCCCGACTGGGCCGAGCCAATGCACCGCGTCCGTGCTTTACTGCGCGAACAGGCGCCCCAGCGGCGTGTCGAACTGGCTTTCCTCGAGTTCATGAAGCCCGAGTTGCGCGAGTGTGTCGAGTTGCTCCTCGCTGAGGGTTTCGAACGGATCGTCGTGCTGCCAATGTTCATCGCCCGCGGCGGACATCTGAAACGCGACCTGCCCTTGCTGCTCGAGGAGTTGCAGCGTTGCCATCCACAGGCGCACTTTGAATTGGCCGCGACGATTGGCGAAGCCGAGAGCGTCGTGCAGGCCATGGCCCGGCACGCCCTGGCGCTGGTCGGCGACTAGTCCCCTATCGCCAGTGGCCAGCGTCTGCCGGGCGCGCGTCGCGTGCCCTCGCTTGCTGTACGCGACAAGGGCTGGCGCGGAGGCTTGCGGTGCCTGAGTTCCGCTTTTCTCCGATCGGCTTTCTGGCGACGCCGTTTCGCGATCGCTTCGGCATTCCACGGCAGGCGCAGCTGGCGCCCCATGCCCGCGGCCAGTTGCGTTTGCTGCGCCCGTATGATCGAGCGGAAGCGGTGCGTGGGCTGGAGGCGTTCTCGCATGTCTGGCTGAGTTTCGTGTTCCACCGCAGCGCTGATCAGTGGAGTCCCACGGTTCGCCCGCCGCGCCTGGGCGGCAATGCGCGGGTCGGCGTTTTCGCCAGCCGCAGTCCTTTTCGCCCCAATCCCCTGGGGCTGTCGTTGGTCGAGTTGCTGGCGATCGATACGCGCGACGGCGCGCTGCTCACGTTCGGCGGCGTCGATCTGCTCGATGGTACGCCGGTTCTCGATATCAAACCGTACATCCCCTTCGCCGAGAGTCGGGCGGCCGCACGCAGCGGTTTCGTCGCTGGTCCGCCGCCGCAGCTGGCCGTCGAATTCAGTGCCCAGGCGGCGCTCCAGGTGGCTGTCCACGAGCGCCGCTGGCCTGATCTGGCGCCCCTCCTGCGCGAGGTGCTGGCACAGGATCCGCGTCCGGCGTACGCCGACGATCCTCTGCGCCAGTACGGTTTTCGTCTCTATGACCTGGAAATCAAGTGGCGGTGTACGGCGTCGCTGGCCATCGTCGAAGCCGTCGTTGCAGCGTCGGACGACGGAGCCACAAGCTGAGCGGGGCGAGCGGGCTGCGCTGCCCGGCGGCCCCGGCGCCATTTCCCCGTGCCTTCGCCTTGCCGCCGGTCGTCTCGCAAGGAGCGATCACTTGCTCCGGCGTGTCAGCGCAGTCGCGGCAGCTGCGTTAGTATGGAATCATCGCCGGGAGTCAGGCGGCGCTCTTTTTCGAGGCAGGTGCCGCCATCTGGCCGCCACGCCATTCTGCGACCGCTGGCCGGCCCTCTGGAAAAACATCACCCTGGAGAGGTTTCCATGAAACGCTTGATCGCAGCGCTGTTCCTGCTGCTCCTTGTTCAGCCGACGACCGTCTTCGCCGATCGCGGCGCACGTGGCGCGGGTTTCCAGCCGGTTTCTGGTGCAGTGGTCGTGGGTGGCGGTTATGGTCCACGGCGAGGCTACGGCGGGCCACGCGGAGGCTATTACGGGCCGCGCTGGCGTTACCGGAGTCCGAGCGTGGGCGTGTACTTTGGTGGCCCGCTGGGCTGGGGGGGGGCGTGGGGTCCTCCGGTCTATTATCCACAGCCGGTCCCGATCTATCCGCCGGTGGTTGCCGTGCCGCCGCCAGTGGTGTACGTGGAGCGAGGCGAGGTCAGCGCAACGCGCGAGTACGACGGTGGCGACGCGCTGGAACCTGGTTACTGGTACTACTGTCGGGAAAATGCGGGCTACTTCCCGGCCGTGACGCAGTGCCCCGGCGCCTGGGTGCAGGTCGCGCCGCGCGCGGACTAGACTTGCGGTGCGCCTGCGGCAAGCTTGCCGATCTGCGGGTCGCACAGGAATATCGCGAAGGGGCTGGCGGTGTTCTTGCGGCAATGGCTCACGGTGCGAGTCGCTCGCGGATCCACTGCTGATCGCCGTCGAGTCGGTAGCGCAAACGGTCGTGCAAGCGGCTCTTGCGCCCTTGCCAGAATTCCCAGCTGTCCGGTTGCAGCCGATAGCCGCCCCAGTGCGGGGGGCGCGGGGGGTGGAGCAGGAAGCGGCTGCCATAGCGTGCGGCGTTGGCGATCAGTAGCGCACGGCTGGAAATGACCTGGCTTTGCGGGCTGGCCCAGGCGCCTATTCTGGAATCCAGCGGGCGGCTCGCGAAGTAGGCGTCGCTTTCTGCCTCGCTGACCTTGTCGACCCGCCCTTCAATGCGCACCACCCGCTCCAGTTCTACCCAGTGGAACTGCAGTGCGGCCCAGGGATTGGCAGCCAGCTCCCGGCCTTTGCGGCTGTCGTAATTGGTGAACCAGGTAATGCCTTGCGCATCGAAGCCCTTGATCAGGACGACCCGTGTGGAGGGGCGCATGCGGCTGTCGACCGTGGCCAGGGTCATGGCATTCGGCTCCGGCAGTTGCGCAGCAATCGCTTCGGCGAGCCATTTCGCAAACTGCTCGCCGGGGTCCGCGTGCGACGCTTCCTCGCTGAGTTCGGCACGCTCGTAGCTTTTTCGAAGGTCGCTGAGTTGGGTCATAGTCGGTGTCGGGGGCAGAGATGGGTTGGAGGATGCCGGCCCGCCGCAAGCGGTCGCTGTTGGGGCCGGCGGTCGACAAGCGTTGCCAGGATTGTCGTCGAGGAAAAATGTATTGGCCGGGTCTCCGCGCGACTACGCTTTCCGCAGCCAGCCTTCGCGCAGCGCATTGCGCTTCTCGTTCACGACCAGCTGGTGCGTGTCGCTGGCTGGCGACCCGAGGCGCACCGAAAAGTCCATCAGTTCGTCGCGTCGGAACGCGTGTACGCGGATGCTTTCTCCCGCTTGCCGTCGGCACAACAGGCGTTCGAGCGAAGCAGGCGTAACCCGCAGGCCGTCGATGGCGATCAACAGGTCGCCGGCCGCGAGGCCGGCCGTTTGCGCAGGACTTCCTGCGTATACCGTCGCCAGGTGCACCTCCTCGCCGGCCGTACGGGTTTTGATGCCCAATGCTGGCGTCGTCGGGGCCTTGTCGCGTCGCAGCCGGATGCCGAACGGCTTCAGCAGTGGCGCCAGCGGGAGCTCGCTGGTGCCGTCTATCGCCGCGGCAAAAAAATGCCTCAGTTCGAGGCCGGACAATTCCTCGGCGAGCAGGCGGATGTCGTCGTCGCCGACGCCGATGGCGTCGTGTCCGGCACGCTCCCCGTAGCGTTGCCAGAGCGCGCGCATGACGTCGTCGAGCGAAACCCGGTTGTTGGTGCCGGCTCGCAGGGTGAGGTCGAGAGCCAGGGCGACCAAAGCGCCCTTGGCGTAGTAGCTGACCACCGCGTTGGGCGTGTTCTCGTCCGGCCGGTAGTACTTGGTCCAGGCGTCGAAACTCGATTCGGCCAGGGTCTGTCGCTTGCGGCCCGGGTCGCGGTGCACCTTGTCGATCGTGCGCGCGACCAATCCCAGCCAATCCTCCCGCTCGATCAAGGCGCTGCGCAGCAGCGCCAGATCGTCATAGTACGAGGTGAAGCCTTCGAATGCCCACAGCAGTGTGGTGTAGTTCTCGGCGTCGAGCGTACAGCTGGTGAATGCGCTCGGGCGGATGCGCTTGATGTTCCAGCTGTGGAAGTACTCATGGCTGCACAGACCCAGGAAAGTGCGGTAGCGCTCGGGCGTGCCTTTCATGCCCGGGTAGGGCAGGTCGTCGCGGGCGCAGAGCAGCGCGGTCGAGGCACGGTGTTCGAGACCCCCGTAGCCGTCGCCGACGGCGGTGACCAGAAACAGGTAGTGTGGCATGGGCGCGGGCTCACCGAAGAAGCGGATGTGCCATTCACAGAGACGTGTCAGATCACTGCTCAGGCGTGCCAGGTCGCAATCGTGGCGGCCGCTGATGACCACCTCGTGGGGCACTCCGCAGGCACTGAAGGCCGCCCGAGTGAAGCCGCCCATCTCCACCGGATGGTCGATCAATTCGGCGTAACTGGCCGCCCGGTACACACCGAAGCCGTGCCGCTCGGCAGCGCCTTTTTCGCCGTCGGCAGTCGCCAGGGCGGTCGCCACCTGCCAGTCGCGATAGGGCTTGCCGAGCGGCCGCCGGATATCGACCAGGCAGGGCAGATGCTCCTGACCAAGGGCGCGCAGAAAAACGCTGCTGCCGTTGAAGAAGCCGTGGGTCTGGTCGAGGTGGGCGCCGCGGACCGAAAGGTCCCAGGCGTAGACCTCGCAGGTGACGGTCAGCGCGGCCGCTGCCTTGCCGGTGGGCGCGGCCTGCCAGGTGTGCTTGTCGATCTTGTCGAGGCGTACCGGCTTGCCGGCGGACTCGGCGCGGATCGAGACGATGTGGCGCGCGAAGTCACGAATCAGGTAGCTGCCGGGAATCCAGGCGGGTAGCGCAAAGCGCTGCCCGGCCAGATCGGCGGCGGGAACGGTACACTGGACTTCGAAGAGGTGCGCCTCCGGGTGGCTGGGGCGGATGCAGTAGTGGATGGTGGCGGGCTTCATCGGCAGTTTTCTTGTGTCCTTGCAGGGGATCGCTGGAATTGTACGGTTTCTTGCTTGTCGGATAGCGCTGGATAGTTCTGATGGCTTTTGGGAATCCACTGCCGGTCATATTTGCATGCCTTGCCGAACAGCGTTCGGCGCCCCTTGTTGATGACCTGATCATTCCTTGGATCCGGATCGAAGCCGTGCCACAATGCTTCGTTGGGCGTGCGCCCGAACGTTCGTTATTCCCATCAAAGACGAAGGAGACAAGGAAGTGATTAGCCATACAAGGCGCTTTTTGTTCGCTGCAACGCTGGCCGCCGCACTACTGTCGACGCCAGTTCTGGCGAAGGAACTGACCGGTACGCTGAAGAAGATCAAGGATAGCGGCGTAATCACGCTGGGACATCGCGAGTCGTCGATTCCTTTCTCCTACTACGACGACAAGCAGCAGGTCATCGGCTATTCACAGGATTTGATGCTCAAGGTGGTTGAGGCAATCAAGGCGGATCTGAAGATGGAGACGCTGGAGGTCAAGCTGGTGCCCATCGCTTCGTCAAATCGCCTTGAGCTGATCGAGAAGGGGTCGGTTGACCTGGAATGCGGGTCGACCACCAACAACACCGAGCGCCAGAAGCAGGTCAGCTTCTCCAACAGCATTTTCGTCGTCGAGACGCGCTTGCTGACCAAGGCCGACTCGCCGATCAAGGATTTCGCCGACCTGGCCGGCCGGAACGTGGTGACCACCGCTGGAACCACTTCCGAGCGCCTGCTGAAGGAGATGAACAAAGAGAAGAAGATGAATATGAGCATCACCAGCGCCAAGGACCACAACGAGGCCTTTCTGACCCTGCAAACCGGGCGGGCGATGGCTTTCATGATGGACGACGCGCTGCTGTATGGCGAAATGGCCAAAGCCAAGCGCCCCAATGACTGGGTGGTGGTGGGCGCGCCGCAGTCGCGCGAGGCCTATGCCTGCATGATGCGCAAGGATGACCCGGCGTTCAAGAAAGTGGTCGATGCGGCGCTGGCCAAGGTGATGAAGTCGGGTGAAGCCACGAAGATCTACGACAAGTGGTTCCAGCAACCGATTCCGCCAAAGGGCTTGAATCTCAATTTTCCGCTCTCGGCCGCGGTCAAGGCGATGTACAAGTCGCCGAATGACAAGGCCCTCGAGTAAGGGCGTATCAGCCGGGGCCGCACGGCCTCCGGAATCGCAAGGAGACACCTGAATCTCTACAGCGCGCTCAGGCGTGGCAGCGAGCAAGGACGCACCTGCCCAGGGCGTCCGGTCCATCCGTTCGTCGCACGTCGATGCGGGCGGCTTCGTGCGGCGCAACGCCGAACAACCCGACGACACGCACGACTGGGTGGTGGCGCGCGATCTCAATCCGCAGAAGGCAAGATTCTCGCCTCGGTGGCCTTGACCCCGACGCAGGGTAGCGAGGAACGGCAGCGCATCTTCCGGGAGTACTGATTGCCGATGCCCTGATCTTGCTCGTGACTGCGGGCGGGGCGGCCAGCGACTGGCTACGCCGCCGCGCCAGAGAGCAGCGTCGACTCGCCGTGCCTGCGATCGGCGCTTCCCTATGCGCCGCACGCGAGCAAGTGGCGATATCTCGTCGCCCGCGGACCGCAAGCGAAAGGCGGCATTTCGCCTTCGTGGCGGCGGTCGCGCTTCGCTTGCGCAGCCACCACGTGTCGGCGCGCCGCTGCCGGATTCGGAAGCGGTGCAAATGTGCTCCGAGCCTCGATCCCAGGACCCCTTGATTCCCCCGGCGTTTGCTTCAGCGCCGGGAGTGGGGGCTTGCCCGATCGCGGCACAATGCCCTAGTCTGGTGCCTGGATGCTTCCCCGATGGCTTGCTCAGTTGGCTTGCAGAAGTGCTGGCTGGCCCACGCGCGCAGTGTCTGCCGCGTCGCAGGAGTGCGAGGAGAGCGCGGTGCAGTCCAGGCGTCGCCTGTCTCGGCAGAAGACCGGTCAAGGCAAGGCGAGTAGCATTAGACCAATAAAGAAAATAGGAGAGCGGCAATGGCGTTGACCAACGAATCCACACTCAATCTGCGGCGCAACCTGCGCGAGATCGCCGAGCAACAGAATCTGCCCGCGCGCATCGACGAGTACCTCGAATGCTACTTCGGTGATGGCGAGCTGAGCGATGCCAGTGACGCCAGCCCGGAAGAGCTTCTCGGTGCGGCTGTGCAGCATTTTCGCCTGGGCGAAGCGCGACCGCCGGGAAAGGCGACTGTCGCTCTGTACACGCCGGATTTCGACCGCCACGGCTGGCACTCGCCACACACGGTGATCGATGTCGTGACCGACGATATGCCCTTCCTGGTCGATTCGATCACCATGGTCGTGTACCGTCATGGTCTGGTCATTCATCGCCTGCTGCATCCTCTGCTGGCCACCGAGAGAAACGC
>LBIU01000499.1 GCA_000987445.1 Candidatus Accumulibacter adiacens
TTCGCCAACTGGCGGATCTCACTCGCGCCGCCGACGGCACGCCACTGCGCTGCCTGGGAACGACCCAGGACATCACCGAACGCAAGCAGGCGGAGGAGGAGTTGAAGCGCTCGAATGCCGAACTCGAACAGTTCAGCTACGCCATTTCGCACGATCTGCGGCAGCCCTTGCGAATGGTCGCCAGTTACCTGCAGTTGCTCGGGATCAGTCTTGCCGGGCAGCTTGACAGCGAGCAGCGCGAGCATTTCAAATTCGCCATCGATGGTGCCAGCCGCCTCGATCGGATGCTGGTTGCACTGCTCGAATACTCGCGCGTCGGGCGCCTGGGTGAGCCGCCCGCGTGGCTCGAAACCCGGGCCATTGTCGACGAAGCCCTGCTTTTCCTGCAGCCGGCAATCGCCGAGGCGCAGGCGAAGATCAGTGTCCGCGGCCATTGGCCACGCGCCTGGGTGCGTCCCGACGAGATCCTGCGCCTGCTGCAGAACCTGATCGCCAACGCCGCCAAATTCCGCCTCGCCGGAAGGCGCCCGGAGATCCGGATAGCCAGCCGGGTGGCGCGCGGTTGCTGGTGCCTGAGCGTTGCCGACAATGGGGTCGGCATTCACCCCGGGCAGCTCGACCGTCTGTTTCAGGTATTCCAGCGCGTGCAGAGCCGTGCCAACTACGAAGGCAGCGGCGTGGGCCTGGCGCTGTGTCGCAAGATTGCCGAGCATCATGGCGGACGCATCTGGGCCGAATCGGCTGGCGACGGGCAGGGGAGTCGCTTCTGCGTGTCCTTGCCGCTCGCCGCGGAGGGCGAATGACGGAGCCGACAGAGCTGCCCGCAGCGGTTGCTCACCCTGCGGATCAGGGGGCCGCTGAGCGGGGCGGGGGACTTTTCCGGCCCGCCTGGGCGGCGGCGCTCGTCTTTGTGGCTGCCCTTTCCCTGGCGGCCGGCCTGATCTGGCGTTACGAGAAGGCCCGTATTCAAGACGCGCGTGACGTGGCGAGCGATCTCGTGGCCGAGCGCGCTTACGCCATCGAGCACAATGTCGAGCGGGTGCTTTCCGCGACCTACGCGCTGGCGGCCATGGTGCAGCAGGGCAAGGGATACATTCCGCACTTCGAAGAGACCGCCGGACAGCTGCTGCGCTACTACCCGGGAGCCGCCGCGCTGCAGCTCGCGCCTGGCGGAATCGTCCGCCAGGTGGTGCCGTTGCAAGGGAACGAGAAGGCGATCGGCCACGATCTGTTGAACGATCCGCAGCGCGCCGGGGCCGCTCGGCTGAGCCGTGACCGCGGTCAATTGGTGCTCGCCGGTCCTTTTCGTCTGCTTCAGGGCGGTCTCGGGGCGGCCGGCCGCCTGCCCGTCTTTCTCGACGATGGCCAGGGTCAGCGCGCGTTCTGGGGGTTTGCCATCGTCCTGATCGCCTTTCCGGAGGCGCTCGCCCCGGCCAAGCTGGCCGAACTGGTCGACGAGCGCGGTTACGCCTACGAACTGTCGCGCACGCTTCCCGGTAGCGATCAGAAACAGGTGATCGCGGCATCGTCCGAGGCGCAGCTGCTCGACCCGGTCGAGCGCGTACTGCAGGTGCCGAATGCCACCTGGACGCTGCGACTCGCTCCGGCGGGGGGCTGGAACGATTTCGCGGGGCTGTCCTGGAAGGCTGCGCTGGGCTTGGTTTTCAGCGCTCTTCTCGCCTGGCAGGCCGCCTGGCAGGCGCGACTGGTCGGCCGGACGAGGGCGCATGAGCGAAACCTCGAGCGGCGGGTCAGACAGCGCACCGCCGATCTGCAGCGCTTTTCCGAGGTCGTCGCCCATCACCTGCGCGAGCCGGCGCGCCTGGTCGCCAGCTACGCTCGCCGTCTCAACGGCCAACTTGCCGGACGGCTTGACGACGATGATGAAGCGCGCCTGTCCCTTGATTTCATCGCCCAGCAGGCGCGGCGACTGCAGGATCTGCTGCGCGACGTTGAACGCTATCTGGCCGCCGATCAGGCACGTGGCGTGATCGCCCACTGCGATGTCGAGCAGGCGCTGCAATCGCTTCTGGCGACCTGTGCCGATCGACTCACCGATGCCAGAGCCAGCGTCGAAGTGGTCGGAAGGCTGCCCGCCGCGATGATCGACCGACCGCGTTTGCTGGAGCTTTTTCGAATCACCCTCGATAATGCCTTGTTGCATGCGCGCGGCGAACAGCCGCTGCGCATCACTATTACCGGCGAGCAGTCGGGTCGCGTGGCGCGCTACCGGATCAGCGACAATGGACCAGGTATCGAAGAGATCTATCGTGAACGGGTTTTCAATGTCTTTGAGCGACTGTCGTCGACTGGCCTGGGGACAGGTGTCGGTCTGGCCATCCTGCGCCGCATTGCCGAAAGCGTCGCTGGTCACGCCTGGCTCGAGGAGGCGC
>LBIU01000500.1 GCA_000987445.1 Candidatus Accumulibacter adiacens
CTGCCGACGACGCAGTCCCTGCAACTGAAGAACGTGGCCGCGGTGATGGTAACCGCCAATCTGCCGCCATTTGCCAGGATCGGGCAGGTGATCGACATTACCGTATCGTCGATGGGCAACGCCAAGAGCCTGCGCGGCGGAACCCTGGTGATGACGCCGCTGAAAGGCGCCGATGGTCAGATCTACGCACAGGCGCAGGGCAATGTGCTGGTTCCTGGTGTCGGCGCGGGCGCAGCGGGCAGCCGGGTGACGGTCAACCATCTGCTCGCCGGTCGCATCGTCGGCGGCGCAACCGTCGAGCGCGAGGTTCCGACGGCCCTGGGGCAAGGCCCCTTCGTTCATTACGAGATGCGCGCCACCGACTTCGGCACGACCCAACGGGTGGTCGAGGTGATCAACCGCGCCATCGGTCCCGGCACCGCGCAGGCGCTCGACGGGCGGCGGGTACAGGTGATGGCCCCGGAAGATCCGAACAGCCGGGTCGCTTTTCTGGGCCTTGTGGAGAGCCTCGAAGTGCGGCCGGCAAAAGGCATCGCCAAAGTGATCATCAACCCGCGTACCGGCTCGGTGGTCATGAACCAGATGGTGACCATCGAATCCTGCGCCGTCGCGCACGGCAACCTTTCGGTGGTCATCAATACCGAACAGAAAGTCAGCCAGCCGAATGCACTGGCGGCCGGGGAGACGGTGACCACGACACAGAGCGAGATCGAGATCAAACAGGGGGGCGGATCCTTGATGTCGGTGAAGGCCGGCGTCAGTCTCGCCGAGGTCGTCAAGGCGATCAATGCACTCGGGGCCGGGCCACAGGACTTGCTCTCCATCCTGCAGTCCATGAAAGCGGCCGGCGCCTTGCGCGCCGAACTCGAGATCATCTGAGTCGTCGTTCAAGACGCCCATCAACAGCGATCCTCTGCCCATGAAATCAATCGACCTTGCCAACCATGCTGTGAACACCCGCCTGGCTATCGATCCCGCTGCGGCCGCCGATCTGCGCGCCCAGCTCGCTCAGGATTCGCAGGCAGGCATGAAACGGGTCGCGCAGCAGTTCGAGGGGATGCTCCTGCAGCTGCTGCTGAAAAGCATGCGCGATGCGACGATCAGTGGCGGCATGCTGGACAGCCAGCAAAGCAGCTTTTTTACCGCGCTTGGCGATCAGCAAACGGCGCTCAACCTGGCGACACAGATGCCCATGGGCCTGGCTGAATTGATCGAGCAGCAACAGTCGGGGCGAGCGGCGAAGCCCGGCGAAGCCGAAACCGGCAGTGCCACTCTCGAGGCCTTGCAGCAGTCGCTGAACGTCCTGTCGCCGGCAACTGCGGCCGCCTATCTCGCTGGCGCTGGCAAGCCAGCGGGCATCGTGGCTGGGGCGGCAGGCCGGAGCCCCGCGGGACCCCCGG
>LBIU01000501.1 GCA_000987445.1 Candidatus Accumulibacter adiacens
GTCAGCGTCGATTGGCCGTTGTTGGCGTTGATCGAATACATGTAGTTCATGTTGTCGACGCCCGACATCTGTTGCTCGATCGGGGTGGACACCGCCTGTTCGACGGTCAGCGCGTCGGCGCCCGTGTAGGTCGCGTTGACCTTGATTTCCGGCGGCACGATATTCGGAAACTGGGCGATCGGAAGCCCGGCCATGGCGACCAGACCGAGCAGGGTCATCAGGATCGAGAGGACCATGGCGACGATCGGCCGATTGATGAAGAACTTGGCCATGACCGCTTACCCCTTGCTTTCGGGCGCGGGCGCCGCTGGTTTTTCCCCGGGCGCGGCCGCATTGCCGTCAGCGGCGGCCGCCTCGAAGGGCTGCGGATTGACCGTGCTGCCATCCCTGACCTTCTGCGTGCCTGCGGCGATCACTTTCTCGCCAGGCTTCAGGCCGCTCGCGATGATCCAGTCCGAACCGATCCGCTTGCCGACGGTCACCTGCCGGATGGCGACCTTGTTGTCGGCGCCGACGACGGCAAGCAGGTACCTGCCCTGGATTTCGGTCACCGCTCGTTGCGGCACCAGCAAGGCGCCCTTTTCGACCGCCATCCTCGCCTTGATGCGTCCGTATTGACCCGGGCGGAGCAGCCGGTCGGGATTCGGGAAGAGGGCGGCGCCTTTGAAGGTGCCGGTCGTGATGTCGACCTGTCGGTCAAGGATCGAGAAGCGACCCTCGTGCGGATAGGTCGAGCCGTCAACCAGGATCAGTTCGAGGGGTATCTGTTCGGGCCGCTTGCCCTCGGCCTGGATGGCCCTGGCGAGGACGAGATACTCGCGTTCGCTGATATTGATATAGACCTTGATCGGGTCGACAGTCGACACGGTCGTCAGCTCGGTCGGCATGCTCGGGCTGAGCAGGTCGCCGATCTGCGCCTTGGCGATGCCGGCAATGCCGGTGATCGGAGAAGTGATCCGGGTGAAGCTGAGATTGAGTTTCGCGGTTTCAAGTGAGGCTTCGGCCGCTTCAAGGGAGGCTTTGGCCGACAGCTCGGCGCCGGTGGTGTCGTCCAGATCCTTCTGGCTGAGGGCGTTCTTGGCCGCCAAAGGTTTGACCCGCCGCAGATTTGCCTTGGCCGTCTGATAAAGCGCGCGTTGCTGCGCACGCAATCCCTTGGCCTGGTCGACGGCCGCCTTGAAAGTACGCGGGTCGATCTGGAAAAGCAGCTGCCCCTTCTTGACCCAGTCGCCTTCGGTGTAGTTCTGTTTGATCAGATAGCCGGTGACCTGCGGACGGATGACGGCGTTGACATCGCCGTCTAGTGAGCCGATCCATTCCTCGTAGATCGGCACGTCCTTCTGCGTGACGGTGACGACCTCGACAGTCGGCGGCGCGGTCGGCGCAGCCTCGTCCTTCTTGTCACAGCCTGCCGTGAACAG
>LBIU01000502.1 GCA_000987445.1 Candidatus Accumulibacter adiacens
CGCGCCCCGAGCAGACGGAGCAGCAGGCTGGAGGAGGAAGCAAGCAGCCAGACCAGCGGACGCGCCAGCACTGAGAGCAGATTCATCGGCGGCGCAATCATTGCGGCGAGGCGTTCCGGCGCCAGCAGCCCGAGGCGCTTGGGAACCAGTTCGCCGACGACCACCGCGAAATAGGTCACCCCGCCGACGACCAGCGTCATCGAGATGGCCCGGGCGTAGGGCGCCAGCGCAGGGATGCTCGCCAGCCACTCGCCGAGCGGTGCCGCCAGCGTGGCCTCCCCGATGGCACCGCTGAGGATGCCGACGCTGGTAATGCCGACCTGGACGGTGGACAGGAAGATCGACGGCTCGTGTTGCAGTGCCAGTGCCGAACGCGCGCCCAGATTGCCATCGTCGGCGAGCTTCTGCAGCCGCGACTGGCGCGAGGAGATGAGCGCGATTTCCGACATCGCGAGAACACCGTTGAGCAGGATCAGGAAGAAGAGTAGTGCGATGTCCATGGCTAGAGGCAGGTTGGCTGGCAGTCGTCGGCAGGGTGCACGACGGATAAGGGCATTATATCGACCGCGAAGCCGCCGACGGCGTGCACGCCGCGAGCCGGATCGGCACGCCAGCCCGTGTTGCGGCGCCGCAAAAGCGGCTGCAAACGCGCTGCAATGTTGCTTTTTTACAACACTTTGATCGGGCGCCAGGCGGTCATGACGAATGCCGGGCCCGTCTGCCCGAGGCCTCGCTCGATCCCCCTTAGAGCAAGGCTTGCAGCGAGCGCGGCCTTCTCCCCGCGCAGCCGACCCTATGCTTTCGGGCTGGCAGCTGGCGCGCCTTGGTGCAGCGCTCCCTGCAAGCCGGGTTGACCAGACCCGCGATAATCAATAAAGTCCGCCCCAGTTGATCCGAAGCAAGCAAGTTTCAGCGCTCAGTTGAAACGACCCACGGCCCTGTCAGCGGCCCCGCTTGCTTCTTGCCCCTCTGCTTGCGGTGCACCATCCGCGCAGAGACCCGGCCTCAGGGGACCTGTTTCCCCCAAGTTCGAGGCTTTGCACCCATCTGTAATTTCCACTGTCGGCACGCAGCACGGCGACGGTGACGACAGTGAAGGAGAGAGCATGTCTGCCACAATCTCACACAAGAGCATCAGGCCGCGTCGTAGTGACGCCACCTGGAGTTCCATTCAATACGCCTTGATCCTCGTCGGTCTGATGCTCCTCGTGGGCACGGTCAAGCCGGCCTTCAGCGTCAGTAGCAATGCTGATGGCGAGCAGCTGCAATTGTTCGCCGCACAACCGGAAGCCGCCGCAGAAACGACAGCCCCAGTGCCGGAAACCGTAGCGCCGGAAGCCGCCTTGCCCGCGACCGTCTCGCCATCGTTGATGGCCGACGAGGAAGCATCGCTGACCATCGCCGAGGCAGCACCCGTGCAGGCGGTGCCGGCAGCGGAAGTCGAAGCCGTCGAGCCCGCCCCCGAAGCACTGCGCCCCTCGCTGAAGCGTGCGCTCGACTACGTATCGAATCGCTACCGCGTGGCCCCCGAGGCGCTGGTTCCGATCTTCGAAGCCGCGCAGAGCGTCGGCCGCGAACGCAAGCTCGACCCGCTGCTGATCATTGCCATCATCGGTATCGAGTCGCGCTTCAATCCCTTTGCCGAAAGTTCGGTCGGCGCGCAGGGCCTGATGCAGGTGATGCCTGGCATCCACAAGGACAAGCTGCCGGAAGACGCCGGCGCGCAGCCCTTTCTCGACCCGGTGACCAATATTCAGGTTGGCGTCCATGTTCTGGAAGAGGCCATCCGCTGGCGCGGCAGCCTGACCGGCGGCCTGCAGCACTACGCTGGCTCGGCCACTGACCCGGCGACCGGCTACGCGAAGAAGGTCTATGCCGAGAAGCAGCGCCTCGAGAAGGCAGCCAACAAGCGCACCAGCAAGTCACGCGCTTGAGCGCGCCTGGGGGCCAGTCGCCAAATTGACGCCTTCAGGGCCGCGGCGGCACGGAAGGCGCACTCGACGCGCCGCAGCTAGCTGCGGCGGCGGCCTCAGCTGCGCCTCCTGACCTTCCGGCCATGCGCCGAATCGCCTGCATCGCCGCGGCGGAGAGCAGCAGTTCGGCGTCGGCCAGCGGGGTCATCAGCCGATGGTCGAAATGCAGCCGGCCGCCCTCATCCTCGCGGAGGAACTCGCCTTCGATCAGTGTCGCGATGAAGCCCGCGAAGGCGAGCTTTTCGGAGAACTCGGGCGAATTGAATGCGTAGAGCAGCGCCAGCCGCTGTCCGAGACGATGGCAGCGCTCTTCGAGAGCCTGGCGGGTGAGCTGACCGCTACCATGCTGTTCGAGCAGGGCCAGGGTCAGGAAATACCGCTCGAGCAGCGGTCGAATGCTTTCGCCGAGCAAGTGCAGCTCGGCAAACTCCTGGCTGATCGGCGCCGGCGCCGCCAGGCCGCCCGCGGAATCGCTGCGCAACAACAGGCCGCGAGCGATCAAGACCTCGATCACGGCGTCGCCGGCAGCGGCCAGCTCGCCTTCCGGCCAGCGCAGGAAAAGCTCCCCGCGGACCAGGGCGTAAATGCCGCGCACAGCCCGCACCATGCGCGCGCTGTCGAGCCGCCGATGGCGACTCATCAGACAGGCGATCACCGCCGGCAGGGCGAAGAGGTGCAGGACATTGTTGCGAAAGTAGGCCAGCAACGGGGCCTGCTTCTCCGGCACCCGGATCAAATCGCCGAGCGGATCGGAAAGGCGCTCGACGAACGCCAGGCGCTCGGCGTAGGCGACCACTTGCTGCGCGTCGCCGGTGCAGGCGACGCTGCTCGGCGCGTACGGGGCTTCGGCGAACAAGGCCTGGTAGTGTGCGATCAGCCGTTGCAGCGAATACTCGTCGGCAGCATGCCGGGGAGTCGCCAACAGCGCCAGGGCAATCAGATTCACCGGATTGAGCACGCTCGCCTCGTTGATCCGCGTGGCGATCTCGGCGGCTGCGCGGCGGACCAGCGCACGTGACCACGGTGAAGGACAAGCGCCCGCCTGCTCGCGCCAGCTGGCGTGTTGCCCGTCGAGAAAGCCGGCCAGAGGCAGCGGCTTGCCGACGTTGACATGAACCTTGCCAAACACTCTCCTGAGGCTCCGTATGCTGCGCAGAAGGCCCCACAGGGATTCCCGCCGTTTGGTTTTGCCGGCCAACTCGTCAAGGTAGCTGCGCCCTTCGAGCAGCTTCTCGTAGCCGATATACACCGGCACGAAGACCAGCGGCCGGCTGTGCTCACGAATGAAGCTGTGCACGGTCATCCCGAGGATGCCGGCCTTGGGCGTCAGCATCCTGCCGCTGCGGCTGCGCCCGCCTTCGATGAAGTACTCGAGCGGAAAGCCACGCGCCAGAATCAGATGCAGGTACTCGTCGAAAACAGCCGCGTACAAGGGCTCGCCCTTGAAACTGCGCCGCAGGAAGAACGCGCCGCAGCGGCGGAGCAAGGCACCGACGATCGGCATATCGAGGTTGGCACCGGCGGCGATATGCGGCGGTGTCAGCCCCTTGCGGCGAATCAGGTAGGACAGCAGGAGGTAATCGATATGGCTGCGGTGGCAGGGAACATAGACGATTTCATGACCTGGCGCGATGCGCGTCAGGGTTTCGAAGTTGTGCGCCTCGATGCCGTCGTAAAGCCGCTTCCACAGCCAGGTCAGGAAGAGCTCCAGCGCACGAACGGCGCCGTGCGAATAGTCGGAGGCAATCTCGCGCGCGAATCTGGCGGCACGCGCTCTCGCCTTGTCGTGCGAGATGCCGTGTGTCGCCGCTTCGCTGGCAATCGCCGCGCGCACCCGCTCGCCGGCAAGCACCGCGGCCACCTGCGTGTTGCGATGTGACAGATCGGGGCCGATGGCCATCTGGCGCTGGCGCCGAAAATGCACCCGCAAGACGCGCGACAACTTGCGCAGCGCCTGCTCCTGGTCGAGTCCGCCGTGCACCAGATCGCTTAGCGAAATCGGCGGGTTATAGCGCACCAGCACCTGCCGACCGTGCAGGATGATGGCCAGCAACTGTCGCCAGGCGCCTGGCGGGCGCCAGGTTTCGGAGAACAGTGCCTTGAGAATCGAGTCCTGCTTGCCGGGCGAGCGTCCCCAGAGGATGACCACTGGCAGCAACTGCACATCGAGCGCCGGGTCGGCGATGATCGTGCGAATCAGCTCCGCCAGCAACGGCGAATGATCACCGTGGTCACGCGCCCTGCCGGCCGGGCTGCGATCACGATTGACGAAGAAAAAGGAGCGCGCCTGGCGCTGCCCGGCGATATCGAGTGGCGCCTCGGCGCGCGGCAGGCCCGCTCGTCGCGATTCCTCGAAGAGCACCAGGAGGTTCGAGAAGTGGCGATCCTGCAGCACGTAACAGACCGGCTTGCCCGGATCGAGGCGCAATTCCTGCGCCTTCTCCGGGAAAACCGAGCTGCGCACCCAGAAATACAGCAGCCGACGGGCCAGGGGAAGAAACCAGTCGGCGAGCTTGGCAGCAGTAGTCACGACGACCCGGCGCCTGGTCGCTTCGCGCTGGCCGCTACTCCTCGTCGGCCACCTGGTGCTCGGAGACGAGTTGCTGTTGCGTCGCAGACGGTACCTGCGCGTAATGCGAAAAGCTGATGCTGTACGAACCCTGCCCGGCAGTCAGCGATTTCAGGCGCGACTGGTAGCTGTCGAGCTCGGCCAGCGGCACCTGGCCGGTGATCGCCATGACTCCGGGCCCGCGCGGCTGCGTGCCCGTGAGGTGGCCGCGCTTGCTGGAAAGGTCGCCGGTGAGGTCGCCGGTCATTGCCTCGGGGGCAAGAATTTCGATTTCCACCACCGGCTCGAGAACGATCGGCTTGGCCGCGCGAATCGCTTCGATCGTCGCTTTACGGCCTGCGGTCTGGAAAGCGATGTCCTTGCCGTCGACCGGGTGCGACTTGCCGTCGTGGACGGTGACTCGCAGGTCCTGCACCGCGAAGCCGGCGATGACGCCGTCGGCCAGTGCCTGGCGGACGCCTTTCTCGACCGAGGCCATGAACACGCCCGGAATGACGCCGCCCTTGACGATATCGACGAACTCGAAGCCGGCACCACGTTCCAGCGGTTCGACGCGTAGGGCCACTTCACCAAACTGACCGGCACCGCCGCTCTGCTTCTTGTGCCGGCAGTGTCCCTCGGCGGCAGCAGTGATCGCTTCACGATAGGCAATCTGCGGTGGCGCGGTGTCGAGTTCCAGTTTGTACTGCTGCGCCAGCCGCGTCAGCTTGGCGCGCAAGTGCATCTCCCCGATGCCGCGAATCACCGTTTCGTTGGTCGTCGCATGGCGTTCGATCCTGAAGCAGGGGTCTTCGACCTCGAGTTTGCGCAAGACCTCGAACAGGCGTTGCTCATCGGCCTTGCGGACGGCAGTCACCGCCAGGCCCTGCATCGGCTGCGGGAATTCGAGCGCTTTGAGGTGGATGTGGTCTTCGTCGTGCGAATCATGCAGGACGCAGTCGAATTCGATTTCATCGACCTTGGCCACTGCGCCGAGGTCGCCCGGCA
>LBIU01000503.1 GCA_000987445.1 Candidatus Accumulibacter adiacens
GAGCTGCTCTTCGTGGTCGGCTGGCTGGCGGCGTTTTGCGTCCTGCGCTGGTACGATGTGGCGCAGCTTCTCGGATCGCTGGTCGCCCTGGGTTTCTCATGAGTCAGCCTTTCGTCGAGTTCAGCAAGCTGGGCCATGTCTATCCCGATGGCAGCGTCGCGCTCAGCGATATTTCGTTGCGCATCGCGCAGGGCGAGTGCGTGGCGATCATCGGAGCCAACGGCGCCGGCAAGTCGACGCTGCTGCAGCACTTGAACGGTTCGCTTTTGCCAAGCAGCGGCGAACTGCGCGTTGCTGACCTTCCGGTGAACAAGGCCAGCTTGCCGCAGATCCGGCGCAGTGTGGGCATGGTCTTCCAGGACCCGGACAACCAGCTATTCATGCCGAGCGTCCTCGACGATGTCGCTTTCGGGCCGCTGAATCTCGGCTGGCCGTCTGCCGAGGTCGCTCAGCGTGCCCGTGCCGCGCTCGAACAGGTCGCCGCCTGGCACCTGCGCGACAAGCCGCCCTACCTGCTTTCCGGGGGCGAGAAGAAACGCGTCGCCATGGCCACGGTGCTCGCCATGTCGCCGGACGTTCTGGCCATGGACGAGCCGAGCAGCGGCCTCGATCCCTTCGCCCGCCGGCAACTGATCGCCCAGGTCAAGGACTTTCGCCATACCCGCATCCTCGCCACGCACGACATGGACATGGTGGCCGAGCTGTGCGAGCGCAGCATCGTTCTCCACGAAGGGCGCGTTGCCGCCGACGGGCCGAGCCGCGAGATCTTTTGCGACACCACGTTGCTTGCCCGCTGTCGACTCGAGAAACCGCTGGCCATGCAGGCATGTCCGGTCTGTCGCGTCGCTCGGCACGGAATAGACGATTGTGTATAGTGCTGCGACCGTGGCTGCCGTCGCCAGCCCTTTTCTCGGAGTGAGCCTTGAATGTCCTGACCCTGCATGCCAAGCCGATGCTCAGTCGCATACTGCTGCTTGTGCTACTGCTCTCCGGTTGCTCAGATAACCTGCTCTTGAGCTATGGCGACGATACGAATTTCCTGCTCTTCGATCACCCGAATTCGGAAAAGGCCATCGCCAACGTTCGTGCCCGAGCCGAAAAGCTGTGCGCCGGGCGCCAACAGCTGGCAATCAAGACGGAGAGCGCCTGCTCGCTGAGCAGTTGTACGACGAGCTACCAGTGCACGGACCAATCGGACGTCATCAAAAACGCGCTTTGAGCGTCAGGCGGCTAGTTTTGCTTGAGGGCAAAGATAACCGTACCGGGGGTCAGGATGTGTCCCGCAAAGCGTAACGGCGCTATCGCTCGCGCGAGACCGATGAGCATCTTCTTCAGGCCACCAAGGTCTTCCTCGCGGTCGATCATGTCGAAGCGATCGAGGCTGCGCAAGCCGCGCTCTTCCAGGTAGGCGGCAAGCGAGTAGAAGCTGAACCAGTTCACCGCCGGGTAGGTGGCGTGATTGGCGATCTCGGGTCGGGTGCTTACCGCGAGTCGCTCGTAGTGGCGCTTCAGGAAGCCCGGATACCAACTGTACAGAGGAAGCGTAAACTCCTCCTGGAGCGGGCATAGCCAGTTGGTCGTACTGAGGTACAGCAGGCCGCTCGGCTTGAGCACGCGCACCGCTTCATCGAGGCAGCCTTGCCAGTCGGCGACGTGTTCCAGGAGTTCCGGCAGCAGGCAGACATCCATCGAGCGATCGTCGTACGGGAGTTCCGTGGCCGAACCGACGTCGAAGGTGATGGCGAGCTGTTCTTCCTTGGCTCGCTGCCTGGCTACTTCGATCAAGGCTTGATTGACGTCTATGCCGTGCACTTGGTGCCCCGCCTGCGCCCACAGACGACACTGAGTGCCGGCACCGCAGCCGATATCGACGACTTCCAGGGTGCGCGTCTGGCCATTCGCCTCGGCGAGCAGTGCCAGGGCCTTGTCCCGAACGCAACTGAAGCGTTCCAGTGTTTGCGGGGACAGGCTCTCGCGCGTGTAGTATTCGAGGAAACTTTCGCTGGTGGAATGATCCCAGTGGTCAGAACTGCTGATTTTCGGAGTGTTGTTGGCCATTCCCGTGTTTCCCCATGAAAATCCACGCTTGAAGAGTCGCGTCTTGACGCCTGTGCCGTGAAGCCAGCACGAAACTAGCGATCGTGTGCGGCGGCAGCGCTGACGATCCAGAGCATCTGCCCA
>LBIU01000504.1 GCA_000987445.1 Candidatus Accumulibacter adiacens
CGGATGCGCTGATTTGCGGCCACGGCTTCGCCGGTCGCGCCCTTTTCGCCTTTGCCGAATGGCTGCAGCGCATCGAGAACCGTCTGCTGCTGCGCGGTGACGATTCGATGATGAAGCCACTGCGCCGTATCGGCCGTTACGCCGATGCCATCGAGTTTCTGCTCGAACAACCGCGTTACCTGATGCTGATGGTCATGGCGACGATGGTGGTGATTCTATGAACGAGGTGCACTGGGCGACGCTGGCCGGCTACCCGCTGCTGGCGCTGCTGCAGGTGCTGCCGCTGCTCGGCGCCCTGGCACTGTTGATCCTGCGCAAGGCTCACCTGGCGGTCGCCGTCGGCCGCCTGTTTGCGGTCGCCGAATTGATCCTGGCGCTCGACCTCTATCGGCGTATCGATGTCTCGGACAGCGTCATGCAGTTCGCCGAACGGCTCGATTTTCTCGCCTACCATGCCGCGGCCGACGGCATCAGCATGCTTTTCATCCTGCTCACGGCGCTCCTCGGCGTGCTGCTCGCTTTCTATGGCATGGCCCGCCAACAGGTCACGCCGGTGCACCTGCTCGCCGTGCTGCTGCTCATCGAGGCCTCGCTGATGAGCATGCTGACGACGATGAACCTGCTCTGGTTTGCCGCCGCGTCGGCGCTGCAACTGGCGCTGATCGGCTATCTGCTCTGGCGCTGGGCGTCGGAGAGCGAAGAGAAGCGGGCACTGTCCCGCTTCCTGCAGTATCAGTTCTTCGCCTGGTGCCTGTTCGTTGCCGGTGCCGTGGTCCTCGTCTGGAGCCACGCCGATGCCAACCCTCTCAGCGAGCGCTGGAGTTTCGATCTCTTCGACCTGCTGGCCACGCCACAGATCGGCAAATACCAGTCGGCAGCGTTCTACCTGCTGTTCTACGGGCTGGCGATCCGCACGCCGCTTTTTCCCCTGCACGGCTGGCTGCCCAATTCGGCCGGCTATGGACTGGTCGCCGTCGGCCCGGTGCTCCTGTTGGGCGTCAAGGTCGGCATCTACGGAATGGCGCGCTTCCTGCTGCCCCTGACCGCCGAGGCGGTGGTCATCTGGCAAGCCTATGTCGTCGCTTTCGCCATGGTCGGCGTCTTCTACGCCGCGGTGCTCGCTTTCCGGCAGGCGAATCTGCGTCGGCTGATGGCCTTCGCCGTCGTCAGCCACACCAGCCTGATCGTCATCGGGCTATTCACCCTGCACCCGGCCGGCGTGCAGGGCGCGCTGCTGCTGGCCGTCAACTTCGGCCTGGCGATCACGGTCATGCTTTTGATGACCGGCTATGTCTACCGCCGCACCGGAACCACCCAGCTGGATCGCCTTGGCGGCCTCTTCGACCGCGTCCCCTTCATCGCCATCGCCTTCCTGATCGGCGGCCTGGCGCTGCTCGGCATGCCGGGAACGCCAGGCTTTGATGCCGTGCACCTGGTCCTGGAAGCATCGATCGAGACCTTCGGAGCATTGCCGACGATCGCCACCGCGCTCGGCAACGTTGCCGCCGCCGGTTTCCTGCTGTGGGCATTTCAGCGCGCCTTCCTGGCGCCGCGGCCAAGGGATCTGCCGACGCGCAGAATCGCACGCACCCGTTCCATGGAGTACGCAGTCGGTGGGGCCGCGCTGCTGGTGCTGCTGCTTGCCGGCTTTTACCCCGAACCCTGGCTGCAACTGACCGACAGCGCAACGCAGGCGCTGGCCGCCCATTTCAGCCATGATTGAGCTCGCGTCCCTCCCCCTCTTGAGCGCACTTCTGGCGCTGCCGACCGGCGGTGCGCTGGCGACGACGCTGCTGCGGCGCGCACCGTGGGCGCAGTGGGTGGCGCTGTCTACGGCGCTGCTGACCTTCCTGCTGTCACTGCTGATCGTCGCCGCCTTCGACGCTGAAAAAACCGGCTTCCAGCTGATCGATTCGGCGAACTGGATGGCCGGGCTGAACATCGGCTATCTGGTCGGCGTCGATGGCCTTTCGCTGCTTTTTCTGCCGGCGACGGCCCTGCTTTTCTGTGGTGCCGTCATCGCCGGCTGGCGGATTCGCGCCGCGGCTGCGCCGCTTTCCCCGGGTCTTTACTTCGCCTTGCTGCTCTTGCTGGAAGCGGCGACCCTCGGCGTTTTCTGCGCGCTGGACACGATTCTGTTCTTTTTCTGTTGGGAGTTCACGCTGCTGCCGCTGTATTTCCTGATCAGCCTGTGGGGCCTCGGCGCCGCCCGGCAGACCGCCGCCGTGCGCTACTTCCTGGTCATGCTCGCCAGCGGCGTACCGCTGCTCTTCGGCCTGCTGGCGCTGGCCTTCGCGCACGCAGCGATTGCCGGCTCGCCAGCCTTCGACCTGCCGACCCTGCTGGCCACGCCCTTGCCGGTCGGCACGCAGTATGTCGTTTTCCTGCTGCTGCTCCTCGGCTTTGCCGCCAAGGTGCCGCTGGTGCCCCTGCATACCTGGCTACCGTCGCTGGCCATGGGAGCGCCGGCAGCGGTCACCGCGCTGATCGTCGGCCTCAAGCTCGGCGCCTACGGCTTGATCCGCCTGGCCATTCCACTGGCCCCGATCGCCGCCCGCGAACTGCACTGGCTGCTCGCCGGTTGTGGCACCCTGGCCATCCTCTACGGCGGCGTGGCGGCGATGGCGCACAGCAATCTGCGTGGCATGCTGGCCTATACCAGCCTGTCGCACGTCGGGCTGGTGGTGCTCGCCCTGGCGACCTTCTCGGCTTCGGCACTGCAGGGCGCGCTCCTGCAACTGCTCAATTTCAGCCTCGCCGCCGGCGGCGGCTTTCTGGTGCTCGCCTTCCTGCAGCGCCGCAGCGGCTCGACCGACATCGCGCTGCTGGGCGGCGTGATGCGCAGCATGCCGCTGCTCTCGGCCTTCTTCCTGCTCTTCGGCCTCGCCGGAATCGGTCTGCCGGGAACCAGCGGCTTCCCGGGAGAACTGCTGATCATCGTCGCCGCCCTGCACAGCCATACCGGCGCCGGCCTGGCAGCACTGTTCGGCACGGTGCTCGCGGCCGCCGCTTTCCTGGCGCCCTTCCGGCGCGCCTTCCTCGGACCGCTGCGCAACGCCGATATCGCCGCCGGGGAGGACCTGCTGGCGCGCGAGAAAGCCGTTCTGCTGGTGCCCGCGCTGCTGATTCTGGCCGTCGGGGTCTATCCCATGCCGCTTCTGGAATTGCTGCGGCCAACGGCCGAGGCCTGGGTA
>LBIU01000505.1 GCA_000987445.1 Candidatus Accumulibacter adiacens
CGCCTGGCCGGAGAGATTCATGAAGGTCATCGGCTGCAACAGCCACAGCTCGTCGCGGCGAGCGACTCGGCCGAGGAACTTTCCCTGTGGTGCCAGCGGTGCGCGCAGGCGAGCGGCAAGCTGGTCGATGAACCAGAAGCCGACATTGTGCCGGTTGTCCTCGTATTGGCCGCCGGGGTTGCCGAGGCCGACAATCAGGCGGGGTGGGGGCATGACATCGATGGCATCGTTAGTGTGAAAGTCGCGTGCGGCTCACGAAGCTCCCTTCTCCCTTGCGCAATGACGGGGAATTCAGGGAGCATGCTCCCTGCCCGGCGGACGATTCCGGCGTGCAAGCCGGAATCCCCACTACAAGAGAAAAGGGCAAAACGGTCATGACCGTCAAAAGAAAAGGCCGCCGTGGGCAGCGAGTGCCGGACGGCGGCCTGGGTCTTGCTGGACGCCTGGCTGGTTGTGGCCTGGGCGAACTACTCGGCCTTGTCGTCCTTGTCTTCCTCGGCAGCTGCCTCGGCGCCTTCCTCTTCTTCGCCTTCGAGCTCCTCCTCGACAACCTTCGGAGCGATGATCGAGACGACCACCTGGTCGTCGCCGGAAACGACCGGCGCGACCTTGTCGGGGAAGGAGAGTTCGGAAACGTGAATCATGTCGCCGATGCTGAGTTCCTTGAGGTCGACTTCGATGAATGCCGGCAGGTGCTGCGGCAGGCAGCTGACTTCGATGTCGTTGAGTGCCGCGGCGACGGCGCCACCTTGAAGTTTGACGCCAGGGGCGATTTCGCCGTTCAGGAAGTGCAGCGGGATACGCTGCTCGATGGCATGGGTGGCGTCTACCCGCAGGAAGTCGCAGTGCAGGACCAGCGGCTTCCAGGGGTGCACCTGTGCGTCGCGCAGCAAGGCCTGCTGGCGCCTGCCATCGAGCTTGAGCGTCAGAACCGATGAGCGAAAGCCTTCCTTGCGCAGGTTGAGCAGGATTTCATTGTGGTCGATGTCGATCATCAGCGGATCGGTCGTGCCCCCGTAGACGATCGCCGGGACCCGGTTTTCACGGCGCAGGCGGCGGCTCGCTCCGGACCCCTGCAAAGTGCGCTTGCGCGCTTCAATTTCAAACTTCATGGACTACTCCTGGTTGAAACACAACCCCGCCCGCGACCAGGCGAGGGGTGGGAAATGGTTCTGAAGCGTCGTTCCAAGTGCGCGCTTCGCCAACGATGTCGTGCGAGCGGCGTGCTTCCGACGGCGCTCGGCGTGCGCGCTGGGCTATTCGATGAACAATGAGGAAACCGAATCCTCGTTACTGATCCGACGAATCGTCTCGGCCATCACTTCGGCGACCGACAGTTGCCGGATGCGCGAGCAATTCAGCGCGTCTTCGCGCAGCGGAATGGTGTCGGTGACCACCAGTTCGTCGAGATCGGAAGCGTTGATGCGCTCGATGGCCTTGCCCGAGAGGACCGGGTGAACGCAGTAGGCGACGACATGCCGGGCGCCGTGCTCCTTGAGCGCGGTTGCCGCCTTGCACAGCGTTCCGGCGGTGTCGACGAGGTCGTCCATGATCACGCAGGTGCGTCCATGGACTTCGCCGATGATGTTCATCACTTCTGAAACATTCGCTTTCGGGCGCCGTTTGTCGATGATCGCCAGGTCGCACTCGAGGCGCTTGGCCAACGCGCGTGCGCGCACCACGCCGCCGACGTCGGGCGAGACGACCATCAGGTGGTCGAAGTCCTTCTTCCAGACGTCGCCGAGCATGATCGGCAGCGAGTAGATGTTATCGACCGGGATGTTGAAGAAGCCCTGGATCTGTTCGGTGTGCAGGTCCATGGTCAGCACGCGGTGTACGCCGGCAGCGGCGAGCAGGTCGGCGACCAGCTT
>LBIU01000506.1 GCA_000987445.1 Candidatus Accumulibacter adiacens
GCGCCGGCAATCGATTCCGCCGCGGGCGCGAAAACCTCGGCCGGGTAATCTGCCAGAAGACGCCTCACCCCACCCTGATGATCGGCATGGTGATGGGTGACGAGAATGGTGGTCAGCGACAGGCCCTCGCGGTCAAGAACATCGAATACCGGGCGCGCATCACCGGGATCAACCACGGCCGCTGACGCGCCTTTGCGCAACAACCAGATGTAGTTATCCTTGAAGGCTGGAATGCGGATGACGTCGAACATCGCTCAATTTTGGAAGAACTGCGGAAAATGTCAATCGCTGGCCTCGACGCCTGGCTTCAAACGCCGCAGGGACGGTACGTCATGGCCTGGGAACAAGTCACCCTCGACAAGATGGTCGCCGATGTCTTCGGCTACAATGCGATTCAGCTGGGGCTGCCGCAAGTCGACCTGCTCGCCCAGAACCGCATCCCGCTCCGCCAACTGGCGCACGATGCGGGCAAAGTCGATGTCCTCTGCGACCTGCGGCAACTCCCTTTCGCCGCCAACAGCATCGATCTGGTGGTCATGGCCCATAGCCTCGAGTTCCACGACGACCCGCACCAGATTCTCCGCGAAGTGGAACGTATTCTGATTCCCGAGGGCGAAGTCATCATTGCCGGTTTCAATCCGATCTCGATCTGGGGCCTGCGTCGGCGACTTCCCAACTGCCCGCAGCACTTTCCCTGGAATGGTCGCTACCTTTCACTGGCACGCCTCAAGGACTGGCTGCAACTGCTCGGTTTTGAGGCGGAGGACAGCCGTTTTGGCTGCTACCTGCCGCCCTTCCGAAATGAGCGCTGGCTGAAACGCTGGCATTTCCTGGAAGCCAGCGGCCAGCGCTGGTGGAGTTTTGCCGGTGGCGTCTACATCCTGCGCGCGGTCAAGCGCGTGCATAGCATGCGCCTTATCATGCCGAACTGGAAACACAAGGTGGCACCGCGCAAGGCGCTGTCGGTGCTCAGCAAGAAGGAAACAGCAAGACATGAATGATCCGCAAGTCGTTATCATCCACGCTGACGGCGGCTGCCGCGGCAATCCCGGACCGGGCGGCTGGGGCGCGCTCCTGCAGGCCGGCGAGCACACTAGGGAGCTCTGGGGCGGGGAGCGGAATACGACCAACAACCGCATGGAACTGACCGCCGCCATTTGCGCCCTCGAGGCGCTGAGCAGACCCTCCACGGTGCACCTGCACACGGACTCACAGTACGTGCAAAAAGGCATCAGCGCCTGGATTCACAACTGGAAGCGCAACGGCTGGCGCACCTCGGACAAGAAGCCAGTGAAGAACGCCGACCTCTGGCAACGTCTCGACGAACTCGCCAGCCGGCACGAGATCAAGTGGTTCTGGGTCAAGGGACATGCCGGTCATGTCGGCAACGAACGTGCCGACGTGCTCGCCAATCGCGGCATGGATGAACTGCGCGCCAAGACCTCCTGAACACAGGCTTGCGGCCCACTGCCGGCAACCCGTGCCGAGCGCAGAATCGGCGCCATCGCCACCTCTTCACCAGCAATGGACAATACCCATGCGCCAGATCTTTCTCGACACCGAAACCACCGGCCTGGAGCACAAGCTTGGCCACCGGATCATCGAAATCGCTGGCGTCGAGATGTGCAACAGACGCCTGACCAATCACCATTTCCACCGCTACCTGAATCCCGAGCGGGAGATTGACGCCGGCGCCCTGGCGGTACACGGCATCAGTCGTGATTTCCTGCTCGACAAGCCTCATTTTGCCGATGTCGCCGCCGAGTTTCTCGATTTCGTGCGCGGCGCCGAGTTGGTCATCCACAACGCTGCTTTCGACCTTGGCTTCCTGAACGCCGAACTGGCCCTGCTCGACATGGCTCCGCTGGATACCGTCTGTCACGCCGTCTGCGACACCCTGCGCATGGCCAAGGACTTGCACCCCGGCAAGAAAAACAACCTCAACGCCCTCTGTGACCGCTACGGCGTCAACAACTCGCACCGGACGCTACACGGCGCCCTGCTGGATGCCGAAATCCTCGCCGAGGTATATCTGGCAATGACCCGCGGCCAGGAAAGCCTGATCATGGATCTCGGAGATGACCGCGCCAGCCGCCTCGCGGCGGCCCGCCCGCGGCCCTCCTCGGGTCGACGCAAGGCACAGGTGGTCAAGCGCGCCAGCAAGCAGGAACTCGCTGAACACCAGCAAGCGCTGACAGACCTTGATGAAGCAAGCCAGGGCAAATGCCTGTGGCTGCGTTCGGAGAGCGGCAGCTGATTCAGCACGTTCAGCAGATTCGCAGCATTCGCCGCGTGCGGCCTCTGCTCTTGCGGTCAGCAGGTGGACACCGATTCCTGCTCGCAGCACTGCGGACGCTGCTTCTCGCCGCGCTTGCCAGCGCCGATTTCTCCGCACCGCGGGCCGCGCACGCGGCGTCGACCGCCGCGCTGCCGCTGCTGCAGACCTGGATCGACCTCACGCCGACCGGCGGCCGCTTGCAGGCGCCCGCAGGCAGCTACGCCGGCCCGGCGGTGGTCAGCCGGGCGATGGTCATCGACGGCGAAGGCAAGATCATTGTCGACGGTGGCGGCAAAGGGACGGTGCTGAGCGTGCGAGCCACGGGCGTGACCATACGCGGGCTGCATCTGACGCACTCGGGCGATTCGCACGAC
>LBIU01000507.1 GCA_000987445.1 Candidatus Accumulibacter adiacens
GGGTATTCGGCTGAATCCTGTCGAAGGCGCGCCGTGCGCGGGAGCAAGCAGTCGCGCGGCGAAGCTCGCGGCCGGACGAACACGGGTCCCGACTTGCCAGTCATCCCGTTCTGGCGTCTAATCCGCAGGCATCGTCAGGTGAGCAATCAATGCTCACGATGCGCCGGGCGGGTGCACGACCCTGCCCCATCGCCAACCCAGACGCGGGCCGATAGGCGGAAAGACAGAGGAACAGGACATGTTTTCGCCAGAATGGTGGCATTGGTTGGTACTCGGACTGCTGCTGACGATGGCGGAACTCGCACTTGTCTCCTTCTTCGTGGTCTGGTTCGGGATCGCGGCGGCGGTGGTCGGCTTGATCCTGCTGGCGGCGCCGACCCTCGCGCTGGCGACCCAGTTCCTGCTCTGGGCGGTGCTCTCCACAGCGCTGGTACTGATCTGGTTTCGCTACCTGCGGCCGCGAACGATGACCACGGTCGGCACTTCGGCGGCGACGGTGGCCGGCGAGATCGGCATTCTGGTCGCCGACCTGACGCCGGATAGCCGCGGTCAGGTACGTTTCCAGAAACCGATTCTCGGCGCCGACCTCTGGGAGGCCTACGCCGATGCGGCGATCGCCGCTGGCGAAAGAGTTCGCGTCGTCGCCGTCGACGGCAGCTATGTCAAAGTGGAGAAAGCAAGATGAGCAACCTGATGAACGGCATGACCGTCGTATCCCTCGTCATCCTCCTGTTCGTGGTGGTGACCGTCGCCAACGGCGTGCGCATCATTCCCCAGGGCGAGGAATGGATCGTGCAGCGCCTTGGCAAATACCGCACGACGCTGCTCCCCGGGCTGCGCTTCATCATTCCCTACGTCGACACCATCTCCTACAAGGTGACCACCAAGGACATCATTCTCGATGTCCAGGAGCAGGAGGTGATCACCCGCGACAACGCGGTGATCGTGGTCAATGCAATCTCCTTCATCAAGGTCACCGACCCGGTGAAAGCCGTCTACGGTGTCGAGGATTATGCCGAAGCGATTCGCAACATGATCATGACCACCCTGCGCTCGATCGTTGGTGACATGGAGCTCGACGAAGCCCTGTCGTCACGCGACATGATCAAGGCGCGCCTGAAAGCGGGCGTCGCCGACGAAGCGCTGGACTGGGGACTGACGGTCAAGTCGGTCGAAATCCAGGACATCAAGCCATCGGCGTCGATGCAGCGGGCGATGGAGCTGCAGGCTTCGGCCGAACGCGAGCGCAAGGCGATGGTCACCCGCGCCGAAGGCGAAAAACAATCGATGATCCTCAGCGCCGAAGCGCGCCTGGAATCGGCCAAGCGCGACGCGGTGGCGCAGATCACCCTTGCCGAAGCATCCGCGCAGGCGATCAAGAAGGTCAACGCCGCCTTTGGCGACAACGAACTGCCGATGCTCTACCTGCTCGGCGAGAAGTACATCGCCAGTGTCGGCAAGCTGGCCGAATCCGAGAACGCCAAGGTCGTGCTCCTGCCCGCCGATCTGCAAAGCACGCTGCGCGGCCTCTTCCAACGGGTCAACAAGACCGG
>LBIU01000508.1 GCA_000987445.1 Candidatus Accumulibacter adiacens
GGCCAGATCCTGTTCGTAGACATCGGCGATCACCCAGACCGTGGACAGGTCGGCGATGCGATAGATGACGGTTCCGGCCATGAAACGCATCCCTTCGACAGCCTTCTTTTCGAGCACCACGCCGGTGGCCGGCGAGGCGAACGTGACCAGCGCGCGCTCTGAACCGGCGGCACCGGCAACCTTCCAGTTGCGCAGCCGCTCGCGAGCGGCCTGCGCCAGGCGCCGGGCGCCCTCGCGGGCTGCCGGGTCGGCCTCGCCGGCACTCTGCTCAAGTCTCTCGGCGATGCGCAATTCCTTCTGGGCGGAGACCAGCTCGGGACTGTAGACCGAGAACAGCGCCTGTCCCTTGCTGACCGGGTCGCCGGTGGCGCTCACCTGCAAGCGTTCGATCCAGCCTTCGAAGCGTGGCGCGACATCGTGAATCCGGCGCTCGTCCACCTCCACCCGGCCGACCGTGCGCAACACCGAGTCCAGGGTGCGTTTCTCCGCTCGCGCGGTCTTGACGCCGAGCGTCTGGACGCGCGCCGGACTGACCTTGACAACGCCGCTGCTGTCGGGTTCGTCGTCTGCGTAGACCGCGATGTAGTCCATGCCCATCGAATCCTTCTTCGGCTCGGGCGAGGTATCCGGCAGACCCATCGGGTTGCGGTAGTAGAGGATCTTGCGTTCGTTCGTGCCGGCGGGCGCGGGCGCTGCGCCGGCAGCGTCGGCCATTGCCATGCCCGTGGCGGTCGCCGGCTGCTGACGGCCAAACCAGTAGCCGGCGGCGAGGGCTGCGGCGATGGTGGCGGTCACGGTGACTGCCAGCGCAAGTTTGAGGCTGCGGGTCACAGCGGTTCTCCGGTCAGCAATTCGAGTTCGGCAAGGCGAACGGCGGTTTCCACATCGGCGTCGAGCAAGGCCAGACGAGCGCGCAGGATCTGCCGCTCGGCGTCGATCAGGGTGTTGAAGTTGACGCGGCCGCTTTCGTAACCGGACTGGGCCGCTTCGAACGTGGCACGGGCCTGCGGCAACAAGGTGTGCTTCAGCAGGCGCGCCTTGTCACGGCTGGCCTCCAAGGCGGCGAGTGTTTCGCCAAGCCGGCCGGCGAGGCGCGTTTCGGCGGCCAGCACGCGCGTCTGCGCGGCATCCAGGCGGCGCTCGGCCTCGCGCTCCTGGGCGCGGCGGGACGACTGCTGCAGCGGGATGGTCACCCCGACCATCACTTCCCAGTTGTCGGGCGCGTTGTACGGGCGGTTGTTGGTCAGGCCGACGGCGAAGTCGGGATAGCGGTTCAGCCAGGTCAGTTCGCGACTCTTTTGCGCGGCCACGACGGCGAAGCGTTCACGCGAGACCTCTGGCGAACGCGTGCGGATCTGTTCGAGCAGACTCTTGTAGGAAATCCTGGCGGGGACCGGCGGCAGTTGCGCGGGATCGGCCAGCGGGGCATCGCCGTCTCGCGCCAGCAGGGCGTTGAGCTTTGCAGCGTTGTCGCGCTTGCGACGTTCGGCTTCGACGAGGTCGATCTTCACCGATGTCAGTTCGCTCTGCGCCCGCAAGGCGTCCTGCTGCGGCACCAGACCGACACCATAGCGGGTCAGCACCAGCTGCTCGATCGCGTCGAGCAGCGACAGTGTCTCGCGGAGGATGCGGATCTGGCCCACGGCCTGGAACTGCCTGGCGTAGGCGGTCTTGATGCGGTTGTCGACCTCGAGCAGGGTACCGTCCTGCAGGGTCTCGACCTGCTCGGCCTGCGCCTCGGCCACTTCCCCGCGCAGTTCGCGCTTGCCCCAGAATGGCAGCGGCTGGACGACCCGGTAGCGGGTATTGCCCACCTGCCCCGGCAGCAGCGAAGGCGCGCGCTCGGAATTCACGGTGTTGGTGAAGTCCATCAGTTCAAGTTCGAAGCGCGGATCGGGCAATGCCGTGGCCGGCTCGACCCGTTCCCGTGCCGCTTGCGCCTCGAATTTGCGGACACCCAGCTCGGGGTTGTGCTCGCGGGCATAGCTCAGCAGGCCGCTGAGCGAAGCGCCCAGCGGGGCGTCAAGAGGGCCCTGTGCATAGGCCGGCGCGTTGGCAAGCACGAACGCCAGGAGCACCCAGCCGGCGACGGCACGACGCGCAGCGCCAGCGCCAGCGCCAGCGCCGCGCACGGAAAGCATCATCTGTCGGGAATCCAGTCAAAGTAAGAGTCGCGTATGCGACTCACGAAGCGCACTTCTCCCACAGGGGGAGAGAGGAAACTACTTCGCAGGCTCGAGTGCGGTGACGGTCAGCGCGTCGCCGACATTCTCCGCGGTGAAGCTCACCTTTTCGCCCGCCTTGACCTTGTCGAGCATCGCCGGGTCACTGACACGGAAGGCCATGGTCATCGGCGGCATGTTCAGATTGGCCAGCGGGCCATGTTTGATGGTGATCTTGCCGGCCGCCTTGTCTATTTTCTTCACGGTGCCTTCGGAAGCCGCCGCCTTGGCGCTCGCGGCGCTGCTACCCGCCTGCTGATGGGAATCATGCTCGGCGGCGGC
>LBIU01000509.1 GCA_000987445.1 Candidatus Accumulibacter adiacens
CGCTGTGGACGCTGGTCCAGGCCAAGGCCCTGGCGGTGTCCAATCCGGATCTGATCGCCGTGTCGCCTGCGGATGCTGGCAATCCGTATCTGTTCGCCTACATCATGCCGCCCGGCGCGGATGAGTTTTCCAAGTTCGTGAACTACTGGCTGGAACTCAAGAAGGTCGATGGGTTCGAGCGGCGCCAGCGCGAATATTGGATCGATTTGCTGCCGCCAACCCCACCCGAGCCCCGGTGGTCGATTTTGAGGAACATGCTTGGCTTTCACAGGAAGGCGGAGGCGGACCGCTAAGGCCTCGGTAAGCAACTGCAGCCCAAGTGCGGCCTCATTGCACGATGAGCAACGGTGGGTCCGTAAACCGTATTCCAGTAGAGTGGCGGCTTCAGCGCTTACCTCGGGAACAGTCCCTCATGTTCCCCCAAGCCTTCATGAAGATCGGCGCCGAGTTCGTCGACTCGTCGATCGACAGGGTTCGAGGGTTTCAGCCAGCGAAGGGGCGGCAACTGCTTCGAAGCGCGAGAGGAGTGTGCCCGATGTCTGAAGATGTCCGCTGGAAACAGCGATTCAACAATTTGATGCGCGCCTTGCACGAACTGGGCGAGGCCGTGGCGTTGCGGGAAGAGCGCGCGCTCTCCAGGCTGGAAGAAAAAGGCTTGATCCAGTCGTTCGCGATCGCCCACGAGTTGGCATGGAACCTCGTGAAGGATTATCTGGAAGCCGTTGCCGGAACGATCGGTCTCATGGGATCGAAGGACACTACACGAGAAGCGTTCAAGCGTGGGCTATTTGAGGATGGCCAGGTGTGGATGGACATGATCAAGGCGCGCAATCTGACTTCGCACGTTTACGACGAAGCCACCGCGCGATCCATCGTCGATGCGACCTGTCAGCATTTCTATCCGTCCTTCCTCACGCTGGCCAAGCGATTCACTTCGCTGAATGAACAAGCGCAATGACACCGCTTTTCGGATTATCAGAAACCACGCTCGAAGAAGTCAGGAGGGTTTTTTTCAGGCATCGCAAGATCGCGAAAGCGGTCATCTATGGTTCGCGCGCGAAGGGGAATTACAAACCCGGCTCGGATATCGATCTGACCTTGTTTGCCTGCGATGGGGAAGAGATCAGTCCACGCGATCTGGTCGACATCCTCGATGAGATCGATGAACTCCTGCTGCCCTACACGGTGGATCTGTCGGCTTTTGCAGCTCTCGACCATGCCAAGTTGCGCGAACACATCGATCGGGTCGGGCAGGTGTTCTATGAGCGGGGACGTGGCGACGGCGAAGACCAGGGCGTTGCTGCGAAGGCTGCCAAAACCCAATAGACCGAAAAAGATTGAAGTGGCCAGGCTCGCAGATCCATGCGGGTGACGTGCCGACGACAAGCGCTCTTCGCCCGATGAATCGGGCTCCTACAAGGGTGGG
>LBIU01000510.1 GCA_000987445.1 Candidatus Accumulibacter adiacens
TCGACCTCACGCAGTCGAGCGTTGAACTCTTGCGTCTCAAGCGCGATCTCGCCGATGGCAAGTTGCAGCACCTTGCCGAACAAGTGGTTCCGGTGCGACTGCTGCTCGAGGATGGCAGCGAATACGCGGCGAGCGGCCAGCTGGCCTTCTCCGGAATTTCGGTCGATACGGATACCGGCAGCGTGACCCTGCGTGCCGTCTTTCCGAATCCGCAGGGTGAACTACTGCCCGGCATGTACGTCCGCGCTCGACTCGCACAGGGCGAAATCGACAAGGCCATCCTGGTGCCGCATGCGGCGGTGACTCACGATCGGCGCGGCAATGCCGTGGTGATGGTGGTGGGCGCGGAGGACAAGGTCGAAGCGCGCCCGGTGACCACGACCCGATCGATCGGCGACAAGTGGCTGGTAAGCGAAGGACTGGCTGCGGGCGACCGGATCATCGTCGACGGACTGCAGAAAATCGGGCCGGGCGCGCCGGTGACGGTGCAGCTAGCCGGCGCCGGGGCAACGGCGCACGCGGCGGCGCCCGCAGCAGCCACGAAGTGAGGAGCTGAAGCGTGGTCAATTTCTTCATCGACCGGCCGATCTTCGCCTGGGTCATCGCCATCGTCATCATGCTGGCGGGCGCGCTTTCCATCTTGCAATTGCCGGTATCGCAGTATCCGTCGATCGCCCCACCCGCCGTGGTGATCAACACCAGCTATCCGGGCGCCTCGGCGAAGGCGGTTGAGGAATCCGTCACCCAGATCATCGAGCAGAAGCTGACCGGTCTCGACGGCCTGCTGTACATCAACTCGTCGAGCGACTCCTTCGGTCGCGCCGCGATCACCCTGACCTTCGATGCCACCACCGATCCGGACATCGCCCAGGTGCAGGTACAGAACAAGCTGCAACTGGCCCTGCCACTATTGCCGCAGGCAGTCCAGCAACAGGGCGTGCAGGTCGCCAAGTCGGCCCGCAACTTCCTGATGGTCATCGGTTTCGTGTCGAAACAGGGCACGCTCGACAACGTCGACCTGGCGGACTTCATTGTCTCCTCGGTGCAGGATCCGCTGTCGCGCGTCAGCGGCGTCGGCGAGGTGCAGATTTTCGGATCGCAGTACGCCATGCGTATCTGGATCGATCCCGCCAAGTTGAACAACTACCGGCTGACGCCGGCGGACATCCGCACGGCGATCGAGGCACAGAACACGCAGGTCTCGGCCGGGCAGCTTGGTGGAACGCCGTCGCTGCCCGGGCAGGGTTTCACCGCCTCGATTACCGCCCAGAGTCGCCTGCAGACCGTCGGGGAGTTCGAAAACATCCTGCTGCGCAGTTCCAGCCAGGGCGGCGAGGTACGACTCGGGGAGGTCGCGCGGATCGAAATCGGCGCCCAGGACTACAGCACCGTTGCCCGCTATAACGGCCAGCCAGCAGCGGGTATCGGCGTGAAGCTGGCCGCTGGCGCCAATGCCCTGAAGACCGCCACCGCGGTGCGTGCCGCGCTCGCCGAAATGAAGCGCTATTTCCCGGCCGGCGTCGACGTGGTCATCCCTTACGACACCACGCCCTTCGTGAAGATCTCCATCGAGGAAGTGGTCAAGACCCTGCTCGAAGCCATCGTGCTGGTGTTTTTGGTGATGTTCCTGTTCCTGCAGAACTTTCGCGCCACCCTGATTCCAACCATCGCCGTGCCGGTAGTGCTGCTCGGCACCTTCGGGGTGATGGCGGCCTTCGGTTTTTCGATCAACACCCTGACCATGTTCGGCACCGTGCTGGCCATTGGCCTGCTGGTGGACGACGCCATCGTGGTGGTCGAGAACGTCGAGCGAGTAATGAGCGAGGAAGGCCTCTCGGCGCGCGATGCAACCCGCAAGTCCATGGGCCAGATTACTGGCGCGCTGGTCGGCATCGGCCTGGTGCTGTCAGCGGTATTCGTTCCAATGGCTTTTTTCGG
>LBIU01000511.1 GCA_000987445.1 Candidatus Accumulibacter adiacens
GAGCAGCGAAGCCAGTCCGATGATGGCGCTCGGCAGCTGAGGGCTCGCCAGCGGCCCGCCGAGCAGCGGTTCGATCTGGCCGCCGGTGATCAGCAGGGCGGCGCCAGTGGTGAAGCCGCTCATCACCGGCCGGCTGAGAAGGCCGGCGACGAAACCGAGCCGGAAAACGCCGCTCAGAAAGAGGATCACCCCGGCGATCAGCGCCATCTGGCCGGCGAGAACCATGCTCAGCGCCGATCCCGGCGGCGCCAGCGCGGCCAGCGAGGTGCCGATCATCAGCGAGGTGATGGCCATCGGCCCCACCGACTGCACCATGCTGCTGCCGAACAGGGCATAGGCGATGGGCGGCAGGATGCTGGCGTAGAGCCCGGTGACCGGCGGCAGGCCGGCGACCAGGGCGTAGGCCATGCCCTGCGGAATCATCATCAGGGTGACGATGATGCCGGCGCCGATGTCGCCGGCCAGCAAGTCGCGTCGATAGTTCCGCAGCCAGATCAGCATGTCTTTCATTATCTCATTTTCGGCACAGCGATCATGGTAGCGCTGGCTGCCCCTCTGGAGAGCCACCAGGCGATCCTTTGTTTGCGCCGCGAACGCCGCCCACATGGCCTGCGGAGTACCACGGAGTTCCGGGCGAGTTGAACACCGCTGCCCTGGGCGGAGTCGAACGATGCAATTCGTGACCGCCGAAGGGAAGTGAGCTATGAGACTCGAAATCGACTTGACGATCAAAGGGGGGCTGGTGGTCGACGGAAGCGGGGCGCCGCCATTCAGGGCCGATATCGCGGTCGCCGGCGGTCGGATCGTCGACATCGGCAAGGCTGTGCCGCCCGCGCGTGAAGAGATCGACGCGAGGGGGCACGTGGTTACCCCGGGCTTCGTCGATATCCACACCCACTATGATGGGCAAGTCACCTGGGAGAATCGCCTCGTTCCCTCTTCGTATCACGGCGTGACGACGGTGGTGATGGGCAACTGCGGTGTTGGCTTTGCACCCTGCCGTCCCGACCAGCACGACCTGCTCGTCCAGCTCATGGAAGGGGTCGAGGACATCCCGCATCCGGTTCTGGTAGAAGGCTTGCCCTGGAACTGGGAAACCTATCCCCAGTACCTGGATGTGCTTGCCGGCCGCCAGTACGATATGGATGTCTGCGGCTACATCCCGCATGCGCCGCTCCGGGTTTACGTGATGGGCCAGCGTGGTGCCGATCGCGATCCGGCGAGCGCTCGGGATCTCCAGGAGATGGCGCGCATCGTGTGCGCGGCGGTAGAGGCGGGGGCGATGGGTGTGTCGACCTCGCGTACCTTCTTTCATCGCTCGAGCGATGGCCGATCGACGCCCAGTTTCGAGGCCGCCGAGGACGAGCTGATGGCCTTGGCGTTGGCGCTGAAGGCGTCCGGACGCGGTGCCATGCAGCTGATCACCGACTTCGACGATCCGGACCAGACCCTGGCACTGCTGCGCCGACTCGTTGAACGTTCGGGACGACCGTTATCGGTGTCGCTGCTGGAGGGCGGCTACGGTCCGATGACCTTGCGCTGGCGCGACGTGCTCGATTGGGCTGCCGACGCCACTGCCGCCGGACTGCCGATCAAGGCGCAGGTGCTTAGCCGCGCAATAGGCGTCATGCTTGGACACGAACTGACGCTCAACCCCTTCTACACCTGCGCGTCCTACGTGAAACTGGCCGGCTTGCCGTTCCCGGAACGTATCCGGGCGCTGCAAGATCGGCAGCTGCGGGCGCGTATCCTGGCCGAGTCGGCCGACCCGAACCCGACCATCGTGCTCGGTCGATTGGCACGCGAGTTCGACCACATGTTCATTCTTGGTGACCCACCCGATTACGAACAGCCTGTCGAGCAGAGCATCGCTGCACGCGCGGAGCGCGCCGGGGTGACGCCCGAAGAGCTGGTCTACGACCTGATGCTGGAGCGCGACGGAAAGAACAACCTTTACGTGACCCTGTGCAATTACGAGTACGGTTCGCTCGATTCCTCACTGGCGATGATGCGTCATCCGGGCGCCGTTCTGGGGCTCGGCGACGGCGGTGCGCACTGCGGCACCATCTGCGACGGCAGCTATCCGACATTCATGCTGACGCATTGGGTGCGAGATCGAACGCGAGGCGAGCGGCTGGCCCTGCCGCAGGTGGTGAAGTTGCTCAGCCAGGACACGGCGCGTGCCGTCGGGCTGCTCGACAGAGGCCTGATCGCGGTTGGCTACAGGGCCGATCTGAACGTCATCGACGCCGACCATCTGCGCCTTTCCGCTCCCGAGGTCGTTCACGACCTGCCGGCTGGCGGTCGACGTCTGGTGCAGCGCGCGCAGGGCTACGCCGCGACTGTCGTCGGCGGCACCGTCGTCCACCGCGGCGGGGTTCCGACGGGCTCGCTGCCGGGACGTCTGGTGCGCGGGCCGCAAGCCGCCCCGGCCTGATGGAGCGAGCAGGAATGGGAGCAGCGCGTCAATCTCGCGGCACTCGATCCTGGTCCTGTCGTCGCTCGCCTTCCACGACTTCGAGACGAACATAGCCGCCCTTGCAACGGATCACGCCGGTGGCCTCGCGAACCCGCTCCTCGAAGGCTTCGGGCGTCCGCCGCTGATCGCCAAACGCCACCCGCCAGGCGAAGCGAAAACGTCGTCGGCGTTGAGGAAGCCGGCGCCAGTGCTGTCCGCCTGGCCCTTGAGCGCGAACAGCGGCGGCCCCCATGGCTCTGCGAGCGAGCAGGTGCTGGGCGAGCAGGCGCAGCGGTCCAGCGCGAGGCCAGGCGCCTGGGGTTGGCCATCGGCTTCGCCT
>LBIU01000512.1 GCA_000987445.1 Candidatus Accumulibacter adiacens
CGAGCACTGGACCGACACCATCTGGCTGTCGCGCGACAAGACGCGGCCCAACGCCAGCGGCAACCGCGCCATCCTGCTCGCTACCTTGCAGCATCAGGGGGCGTTGGCGGTGGGCAGCAGCTACGACGTCACCACCCAGGTCAAGCTGCCGGCGCAGGTCGCCTCGGGAACCTACTACATCACCGTCTGGAGCGATTCCTACGACGTCATCCTCGAGGACACGCTGGCCAGCAACCTCAACCCGGACGACATCAACGAGCTCGACAACAACAACTACAAGGCGCGCGCGATCGATGTCATCGGCGGTTTCGCACCGCCGCCGCCCGACCTGCTGATATCGGCGCTGTCCGCTTCGCCGCTGGCCTCGACCGGCAGTGCGCTGAGCGTCACCTGGACGGTGGCCAACGCCGGCGCCGGGGAAGCTGCCGGTGGCTGGAACGACGTTTTCTGGCTGTCCGACAAGCCGACGCTCAACGCGCCCGGCGCCAAGCAGTGGTACCTCGGCGCGGTGGCGCACGACGGCGGTGCCGCGCCCGGCGCCAGCTACACGCAGAGCACCAGTTTTGCGCTCAACCCGGCGGCAACCGGGCAGTACCTGATCGCCTACACCGACTACAACGCCAGGGGGAAACCCTATGCCGTCGTCGAAAGCGACGAGGAGAACAACACCCGCGTGCAGGACACGCAGGTGCTGCCGGCGCCGGCCGACCTGCAGGTGCTGACCATCGCTGCGCCGGGCGAGAACTTCTCGGGCGAAAAGACGACCATCAGCTGGACCGTCAAGAACTTCGGCGCCGCGGTCTGGGAAGGCACGCGCTACTGGGTGGACAGCGTCTATCTGTCGCCCGACCCGGTATTCCTGCCCGAGCGGGCGACCAGCCTGGGCACTTTCGTGCACAGCAACGCCGCCGGTCTGGCCGCTGGCGCGAGCTACACCGAGAGCGCCGAAGTGACCCTGCCGCGCGGCATCGGCGGCAATTTCTACCTCTACGTGATCACCGACGCCAACCGCTACGATCCGCGCTATCCGGCCGGCGAGGCGGCTGCCGGCGACAACGCCTATTATCGCGACACCTACTATTCGGCCTCGGCCTACGAGGGCATCGGCGGCCAGGACAACAACCGCGGCGTCGGCAGCATACCGGTCAGCTACCGCGAACCGGATCTGAAAGTCACTTCACTGCGGGTGCCGGGCGCCGGTGGGCAGTCCGGCGGCACGCTCACCGTCAATTACACGGTGAGCAATATCGGTAACCGCGACACCCGCGAGAACAGCTGGTGGGACCGGCTGTTCCTGTCCAAGGACGATTCGCTCGATACTTTCGACCTGCAGGTCGCCGAGGCGCAGCACTACGGCGTGCTGAACGCCGGCGACAGCTATGTCGGTACGGCGACCGTCAAGTTACCGGACGGCATCGCCGGCGCTTTCAGCCTGCTGGCGTTCACCGATTCGGAAGCCGACAGCCGCCTGGCCTGGTGGAACAGCAACATCGTTCCCGAGTATCGTGGCGTCGGCATTTCCGCCAACAGCGACGCGGTGCCGGAATTCCGCGGCGAGGGCAACAACATCAC
>LBIU01000513.1 GCA_000987445.1 Candidatus Accumulibacter adiacens
GTCACGTGGGTGATCTGCCCCACCGGCGACCCGCGGCGGGCGCGCTGGCCGAGATGGCGATCCTCGGAAAGCAGCGTCTTGCTGCGACTACGCGCGCTTCCCCTGATCGTCACCCGCGTCCCCTGGGTGAGCACCACCGCGCGCAGCGTTTCGTCGCCGTGCAGGCCGATGATCTGCACGCCCTTGCCACTGGCCAGACGTTTCATCTGGTCGAGCGGGAAGATCAACAGCCGGCCGTCTTCCGATAGCGCCGCCAGATGATCCTGGCTGCCGATGCGCAGCAACGGCAGGATGGTCGCGCCCTCTTCGACGGCGAGGAAGGCCTTGCCGGCCTTCTGGCGCGAAAGCAGATCGCCATACTTGCAGATGAAGCCATAGCCCGAAGTCTTGGCGACCAGCAATGGGTCGTCGGGGCGGCCGGTGATCACGTGCGCAATCCTGCCGCTGCCCAGTTCGACGAAGGAGGACAGGGGCGCGCCCATGCCACGACCGTCGGGCAGGCTGGCCACGGCGACGGTGAAGGCCCGGCCCTCGGTGGAGATGATCACCAGCGAGTCGATCGACCGGCATTCCTGCGCCGAACCGGCGCGGTCGCCGTCCTTGAAGACGACTCCCGAGAGGTCCAGGCCGTGCCCCTGCCTGACCCGTGCCCAGCCTTTTTCGGAAATGATCACCGTCACCGGCTCATCGGCCACGGCCGCCGCTTCGGCGCGCGAAGCGGTGACCGCGGTTTCGATGATCGTCCGCCGCGCGTCGCCGTGTTTCTCGGCGTCGGCCTTGATTTCCCGGATCGCCTGCCGGCGCAGCAGCGCATCGCTGCCGAGCAGTTTCAGCAAGCCTTCGCGCTCGCTGCGCAGCTTGGCGAGTTCCTGCTCGATGCGGATTCCCTCGAGCCGCGCCAGTTGGCGCAGGCGGATTTCGAGGATGTCCTCGGCCTGCCGATCGGAGAGGATGAAGCGCGCGATCAGCGCCGCTTTCGGGTCGTCGGATTCGCGGATGATGCGGATCACTTCGTCGATGTTCAGGAAGACGATGTGCCGGCCTTCGAGAATGTGGATGCGATCGTCGGCTTTCTGCAGGCGGTACTCGGTGCGCCGAACCACCGTCCGCAGGCGGAAAGTACACCACTCGCCGATCAGGTCGACCAGCGATTTCTGGCATGGCCGGCCGTCGATGCCGACCGCCACCAGGTTGATCGGCGCCGAGGTTTCGAGGCTGGTATGGGCCAGCAGCAAGGCCACGAAGTCCTTGCGATCGATGCGCGAACTGCTCGGTTCGAAGACCAGCCGGATGTCGTCGTCCTTGCCCGACTCGTCGCGCGCGCGGTCCAGCTGCGAGGCCATCAGCGCCTTCAGCTGCGCCGCTGATTGCTCGACCGCTTTCTTGCCCGGCCGCGGCTGCGGATTGAGCAGGACGCCGATTTCGGAGAGCACCTTGGCCGACGACACGCCCGGCGGCAACTCGGTGAACACCAGTTGCCAGGCCCCGCGCGCCATCTCCTCGATCTCGTAGCGCGCCCGCACGCGCAGGCTGCCGCGGCCGCTGCGATAGGCGGCGGCGATATCGGCAGGTGGCGAAATGATCTGGCCGCCGCCCGGATAGTCAGGTCCGGGAACCCGTTCCAGCAGCTCGTCGATCCCGGCGGCCGGGTGCTCGATCTTATGGATTGCCGCCGCCGCGACCTCGCGCAGATTGTGCGCCGGAATCTCGGTGGCCATGCCGACGGCGATTCCCGAAGCGCCGTTGAGCAGCAGGAAAGGCAGGCGCGCCGGCAGGAAGGCCGGTTCTTCGAAAGAGCCGTCGTAGTTGGGCAGGAAGTCGACCGTCCCTTCGCCGAGTTCGCCAAGCAAGAGCTCGGCGATCGGCGTCAGGCGCGCCTCGGTGTAGCGCATCGCCGCCGCGTTGTCGCCATCGCGCGAACCGAAATTGCCCTGCCCATCGACCAGCGGATAGCGCAGCATGAACGGCTGCGCGACGCGCACCATCGCATCGTAGGCCGAGGTATCGCCGTGCGGATGGTACTTGCCGATCACGTCGCCGACGACGCGCGCCGACTTGACCGGTTTGGCGGTCGCCGACAGACCGAGTTCGCGCATCGCGAAAAGCACCCGGCGCTGGACCGGCTTGAGCCCATCCTTGACGTCCGGCAAGGCCCGCCCCTTGACCACCGCAATCGCGTACTCGAGATAGTCACGTGCCGCCGAGTCGTGCAGCAGGATGCTGTCGTCCCCGTCGTCGCCGTCGGCGACCACCGGCAGGCCGCCACCACCTGGCGGCAGCGGCGGCGAAGCGGCCGGCGGCATTTCGGCAAACAGGTCTGGTGTCGAGTCGTCCTTGCTCACGTTCAGCCGATCCTCAAATGTCGGCGCCGATCAGCGCGCCATTGTCTTCCATCCACGCCCGCCGACCCGCGGACTCGCTCTTGCCCATCAACATCTGCATCACCGGTTTGGCCTCCTCGCTACCCGGCATGCGAATGCGCATCAGGCGCCGCGTATCGGGCGACATGGTGGTTTCCCAGAGTTGCTCGGGATTCATTTCACCGAGACCCTTGAAGCGCGAGATGGCGATCGCCTCGGGCTTGACCCCTTCCAGTCGCATGCGATCGAGCGTCGCCTGACGTTCGTCGCTGTCGAGCGCGTACAGCTTGCGCGGCGGGCGATTCTTGCCCTGCGCGGGGACATCGAGACGAAACAGCGGCGGTTGCGCGAAATAGAGATGGCCCCTGGCGATCAGCTTCGGAAAATGGCGGTAGAACAGCGTACACAGCAGGACCCGGATATGGGAACCATCGACATCGGCGTCGGTCATGATCACCACCTTGCCGTAGCGCAGATTGTTCA
>LBIU01000514.1 GCA_000987445.1 Candidatus Accumulibacter adiacens
GGCAAGACCGTCAACATGATGGAGCTGATCAACAACATCGCCAAGCAGCACGCGGGTCTTTCGGTCTTTGCCGGTGTCGGCGAACGGACTCGCGAGGGCAACGACTTCTATCACGAAATGAAGGAGTCCAACGTTCTCGACAAGGTGGCGATGGTCTTCGGCCAGATGAACGAGCCGCCGGGCAACCGCCTGCGCGTCGCGCTTACCGGACTGACCATGGCCGAGCGTTTTCGCGATGATGGCCGCGACATTCTCTTCTTCGTCGACAACATCTACCGTTACACCCTGGCAGGTACCGAGGTTTCGGCTCTGCTCGGCCGCATGCCATCCGCGGTGGGCTATCAGCCGACCCTGGCCGAAGAAATGGGCCGTCTCCAGGAGCGCATCTCGTCGACCAAGGTCGGCTCGATTACTTCGATTCAGGCCGTCTATGTGCCGGCCGATGACCTGACCGACCCGTCGCCCGCAACCACCTTCCAGCACCTCGATTCGACCGTGGTTCTGTCGCGCGACATCGCTTCCTTGGGTATCTATCCGGCGGTCGACCCACTCGACTCGACTTCGCGTCAGCTCGACCCGCAGGTCGTTGGCGAAGAGCACTATGGTATTGCCCGCGCGGTGCAGATGACCCTCCAGAAATACAAGGAACTGCGCGACATCATCGCCATTCTCGGCATGGACGAGCTGTCGCCGGAAGACAAGCTCGCCGTCTATCGCGCGCGCAAGATTCAGCGTTTCCTGTCACAGCCGTTCAGTGTGGCCGAGGTCTTTACGGGTTCCCCGGGCAAATACGTTCCGCTCAAGGATACCCTCAAGGGCTTCAAGATGATCGTCGACGGTGAATGCGACAACATCCCCGAGCAGGCGTTCTACATGGTCGGCAGCATCGAAGAAGTGCTCGAGAAAGCCAAGACACTCTAGAGCAGGCTAAGAGAACATCGTTTTCGCGCCCCTTTCGGGTGCGGAAGCGACTCAGCAAGGGAAGAAGATCATGTCACTCAGAGTACATGTCGACGTCGTCAGCGCAGAGGAGTTGATTTTTTCCGGGCAGACCGACTTCGCGGTATTTCCAGGCGAGGCCGGCGAGCTCGGCATCTATCCGCGTCACACGCCGCTTCTGACGCGCATCAAGCCGGGCACCGTGCGTCTCAAGATTCCGGACCGGGAAGAATACGAGCTGGTCTATGTGTCCGGCGGGATGCTTGAAGTGCAGCCGGCCTTGATTACCGTTCTGGCCGATACCGCGGTTCGCGCGGCCGACCTCGATGAGGCCAAGGCGATTGAAGCCAAGCGCCATGCCGAGGAGATGCTTCGCGATCACAGCTCGGACGTCGGTCTGGCTGCGGCGGAAGCCGAGTTGGCGCAGGCGGTTGCCCAGTTGGCAGCGATCAAGAAGCTGCGGCCGCGCTGAGGCTGAACGACCGGCGATGCCGGCAAACGGCGAAAAAATGGGCAGCTTCAGCTGCCCATCTTTTTTCTGACGCCAGGCAAGAATAGCAGGCGAATCCCCTTGGGGTCTGGCTGCTAGCGCAGGGCAATCCGTCCAAGCCGCTTTTCCACCCGCGCGCAATCGTCGCGAAGCGCATCGACCGCGGCGCAGAACGCTTCAAGCTCTCGGCGCGGCGCAATCGCTTTATTCTCTTCGGTGAGATACTCCGCCAGGCCGACGGCAAGGTTTCTGGCGCCCCGCGCCTGCCATTGGGCCACTCCTTTTGCCAGCCGCAAGGCCCGCCGGGCGACAATGTCGCCAAGCAGTTGTGACAGGTCGTGCTCGATGTCCCAACGCAGGTTCCGGAAGACGAAAGCGAGGGACTCCGCCAGATCCACCGAGCCCGAGATGGTCGCTGTGGAAAACAGCGACGAGCGGTCAGTCAGTGCGCGTACCGGCATGTCGTCCGGCAAGCGAATGCTGACCGCCACGGGTGCAGCTGCCTCGGCCGCCGCCAGCAAGCCGGACTCCAGCAGAGTGAACTGCATCCGCATGCCGCCGAACTCGACACGCGCCGTCTGTCCGGCAAAGCCGGCCAGGCGCGCCCGAGCCCAGTCTTCACCGTCCAAGAGGTGATTGACGACCGCCAGCGGCGGCTGGCTCCACATGCGCTTCAGGACGCTTGCTGGATACCGGCGACCACCCAGCCGCCCGGCCCGTCGACCGGCTTGGTCAGGTTCCACACTTCGTCGAAGGGCTCGGCGGCTGCGTCCGCTTCCTCGCGGATCATGCCCTTCATGCGCACGCTGGCGATATGACGGCTACCCTCGGTGACCACCTCGAGGAGCTCCGCATCCACCGTCACCACGTCCGTCTGCTGCGCGGCCTCGCCCCGCTCGCCCATCTGCAGCTTGATCTCGGCGAAAACCTCGGGGCTGACGAACTCGCGGATGTCTTCCATGTTCCCTGCGTCATTCGCCGCTTGCATACGAACGAAATTCAGTTTGGCGACGCGTAGAAAGCCTTCCACGTCGAAGCCCGCTGGAATGTTCGCTGGCACTTGTCCCGCCAGGCTTCCGCCAATGCCAGGACTCTGCTCGGGCCGGCTTCCACCAGCGAGGTCCTGGCGCGCGTCGAAACGCTGCGTCGGCGGCACCGCCGCCGGTCCTCCGGCGCCTGCATAGCGCAAAGGCTCGCCAGCGCCCGCCGCCGATGCGGCTTTGCGACGAAACAGCAGCTTGAAGACGAAAAATGCCGCCATCGCCAGCAGGGCGATCATCACCAGGTTGGCCATTCCCTCACCCAGACCAAAGTGCGACAAGAGCGCCGCGATGCCCAGACCAGCGGCGAGTCCGGCCAGCGGACCCATCCAGTTGCGTTTCGGTGCCGCTGCCGCGGGCGAGGCAGCATTCGTGGGTGCCGGCGCGGCTTTCGGGGGCGTCGCCTGCCGTTGCATGCCCATCGAACGGCCACCGCCGAAGCGCCGTGCCTCGGCCTCCTCGACCATGAGGCCAAAAGTAAAGGCGCAAACCGCCAGAGCTACAAAAAATTTCTTCACAACTGTCTCCTATTCAGAACTTGAAACCCCGATGCAGGGCAACGACGCCCAGCGCCAGATTGAAATATTCGACACGCTCGAGTCCCGCCTGTTCCATCAAGGTCTTCAGGCTCTCCTGGTCGGGATGAACCCGAATCGACTCCGCCAGATAGCGGTAGCTTGCCTCGTCGCGAGTGATCATCTGACCGAGACGCGGGATCACCTTGAACGAGTAGAAGTCGTACGCTGGCGCCAGGGGCTTCCAGACTTGGGAGAATTCCAGCACCAGCAGGCGACCTCCCGGTCGCAGCACCCGTTGCATCTCGGCGAGTGCGCGGTCCTTGTGCGTCATGTTGCGCAGGCCAAAGGCCACGGTCACGCAGTCGAAGAATTCGTCGGGAAACGGCAATCTTTCCGCGTCGCACTGTGCGACACGGATGATGGCACCGCGGTCGCACAGCCGGTCGCGCCCGCGCGTCAGCATGGCGTTGTTGATGTCGGTCAGCCAGACCTCACCGTTGCCACCGAGTTTTCTGGCGAAGGCCAGGGCAAGGTCGCCGGTACCGCCGGCCACGTCGAGCACGCGCGCGTTTTCGCG
>LBIU01000515.1 GCA_000987445.1 Candidatus Accumulibacter adiacens
GGGTGGGCGGTGAAACTGCGCGTGTGCAGTTCGTAGATCACCAGATCGGCAAGCGGCGTCTCGAGGGGGCGGTCGTCTTCCCAGTCGAAATCCTCGAAGACCAGCCGGGCACGCTGCGGGTAGATGTCGTTCCAGTCGGGGGGCTGGCCCCACAGCGTCCGTCCGCCGATCGCCTTGGCATAGGGATCGAGGAGGATTTTCGAACGGTCGAAACGGTGTCCGGCTGCCGGATCCCAGGGGCCGTCCATGCGGTAGCCGTACTCGATGCGCTCGTAGTCGAGGTCGAAGACGACCATGCACCAGACATTGCCGATACGGAAGGCGTCAGGGAAGGGGATCTCCACGAGCGGCTCGGGCGCGCCTTTTTCGAAGAGCACCAGGGTGCACGCGGTGGCGTGGCCGGAGCTGATCGAGAAGTTGACGCCGCCGGGTACCAGGGTGCTGCCGAAGGGAAACGCGCGCCCGGGACGGAGTTTGTAGCTGCCGTGCCGGTGCGTCGGATAGAAATCGATACGGGTATCCATGTCAGCCCTTCTTGAGCACCTGCAGTGCCTCATCGACGCTGGCCGCGACCGTGAAGAACTTCAGAAAACCGGTCACCTCCATGGTGTCCCTGATCGATTCTGCGAGGCCGGTCAGGGCCACCTGGCCGTTGTGCGACGCCGCCTGACGGTAGAGCAGGAGCAACATGCGCAGACCCGCGCTGGACATGTAGCCGACTGCGCTGAGGTCGAGGACCAGCGCCGCATCGTTCTGCAGCAATGGCAGGATCTTGTCCTGCAAACTCGGCGCGGAACTGCCGTCTATCTCGCCTTTCACGGCGATGACGGTCATTCCGTCGCGGGGGAATGCTTCAAGCTCGATCGACATATGCCTGCATCCTTTGCTGAATTGAGGCGGGCTTACTTGACCGGCGTGAGCGTCACCTTGACGCGCACATCCTGACGCGAATCGGGCAGCTGCACCGACAAGGCGTCGGCGTCGAAGGCCGTGCAGGGGCGGCCGTCGATCTCGACCGCCGTCAGGCGGACGCTGCCTTTGGGCAGGATGTCCGGAGCCACGCGCAGGATGCGGTCCGGGAAACCATCCGGGCGCGGCTTGAAGTACAGGCACATCGGCTCTTTCTTGATCAGCAGGTTGATATAGGTCGCCGACAGATAGCACAACTCGGTCGAGTGATAGGCGCTCATCGAGTGGCTGCCCTTGAGCCGCTCGTTGCCAAGCAGATAGGGCAGGCCGTTGGCCAGGACGTTGAAGTACACGCCGCCGTCGTCGTGATCGAGGAAGAAGGCGTTGTAGAAGGCGGCCGCTTCGCGACCGTGCTTCTCGTAGTCCTCATTCCCGAGGCAGCCGTGCAGAATCAGGTAGGCCAGGATCGCCTGCTCCTGCTGCCACCAGGCCTTGCGATCATGCCAGACGAAGCGGTGCGCTTCCTCGCCGGGAGCCAGCGTGCGCTCGACGACGTCGTACCAGCCACCGCGCAGCCGGTCGGACCCGACCTCGGGCATCAGCTGGGCGATCTTTTCGGCCAGTTCAAGATAGTCGTCTTTCGGACGAATGCTGTGGATACGCATCAGGTTCCAGGCGATCTTGAGATTGTGGCCAACCACCGCGCGGTCCTGCTGCCAGTTCCAGGAATTGTCATGGCTCCAGTCTTCGTGGAAGCGCTCCTGGACGAACGGTGAATGCTCGTAGTCGGGGAAGTGCTTGACGATGGTGTCGGCGGTGTCGACCAGGAAGTCGAGGTGCTTGTCTTCGCCGGTCGCCAGCCAGAGGTTGATCAGGTAGGCCGGCGCGTGGTCGCCGACCGAATTCCAGTTCTTGCGCGCGCGGTTGTTGCCCTTGTCGAGCAGCGGCGAGCGCGGATCGAGGCTGATCGGATCGATGTGCGAGAAGTAGCCGCCTTGATCCTCGTCCTTGTAGAATTTGTCGAAAAGCTCGATGGTCTTCTCGATGTCGTAAAGAATGCGCGGGTCGCCGGTGATGCGATAGGTCTGCGTCGGTCCGGCGAGGGCGTAGATCTGTTCGTACATCGGCAGCGAATCGTAGTCGTCGCCGAATTCCGAAGTCAGCAGCTTGTGCTCGCGGTCGCCGGACACCTGCACACCGTG
>LBIU01000516.1 GCA_000987445.1 Candidatus Accumulibacter adiacens
GCCCATAGGGTTCTCGAATTGTGGCTGAAAAACCGGCGGGCTCAGAGGCGGAAATTCTCACCCAGATACACCTTCCGGACGTTTTCATTATAAATGATTTCCTCAGGCCGACCAGCGGCCAGGACGCAGCCTTCGTTGATGATGTAGGCGTGGTCACAAATACCGAGGGTTTCGCGCACGTTGTGGTCGGTGATCAGCACGCCGATGCCGCGCTCCTTGAGGAAACGGATGATCTTCTGGATATCGAGCACCGCGATCGGGTCCACGCCGGCAAAGGGCTCATCGAGCAAAATGAAACGTGGCCCGGTGGCCAGAGCGCGCGCGATCTCGACGCGCCGACGCTCGCCGCCGGAGAGGGAGGTCGCCGGGCTGAGACGAAGGTGGCTGATATGGAGTTCTTCGAGCAGCTCCGTAGTACGCGCCTCGACCTCCTCGGACGACAACTTCTGCAGTTCGAGGACCGCCTTGATGTTTTCGCTGACCGTCAGCTTGCGAAAGACAGAGGCTTCCTGCGGCAAATAGGAGACGCCCAGCCGGGCACGCTTGTGCATCGGCAGGTGCGTGAGCGTCTGGCCGTCGAGATGAACGTCACCGCCATCACAGGCGACCAGGCCGACGACCATGTAGAAGCAGGTTGTCTTGCCAGCGCCATTCGGGCCGAGCAGGCCAACCACTTCCCCACTGAGCACCTCGAATGAGACATCGTGTACCACGGTACGCGACTTGTAGCGCTTCTTGAGATTCTGTGTGGAAAGTGTGCTCTGCGTATCTGACATTTCTCAATCGTCTTCAAGATCGCCGCGCAGAACGCGTCGGATGGTTTCAGCGGAAAACCCGCGACCGGCCAGAAAGCGCATCTGACGGCTACGCGCCACAACGCCGTCGGCGGCCAGGATTGGTTGACCAGCGAACTTCCGCTGCCAGACGCGCCACGCCCGCGACAGCTCGTCTTCACCCGTCGCCAGAACGGCGCTCACCAGCTCGCCGGCAACGCCTTTCGAGCGCAATTCATGAGCCAGCAGCGCGTCACCGACGCGCCCGGCACGAGCCCTTACCCGCGCCAGCGCGTAACGCTCATCCGACAGCAGGCCGCTGGCGGTCAGATCGTCGAGCAAGGCTTGCACCTGCGCTGCCGATTCCGCGTGTGGCGCCAACTTCTGCGCCAGCTCATGGCGCGCGTAGTCGCGGCGCCCGAGCATTCGCAGAGCCCGCTCACGCAAGCTTGCGCCCATCTCTCCGGGCCACTAGGCGGCCGTCTTCACCGGCGGCGATGGAACGTTTACGGCGGCGCGAATTCTTGCTTCTATCTCCTCGGCGATTTGTGGCTTGCTCTTCAGATACTCACGCGCATTGTCCTTGCCTTGGCCTATTTTCTCGCCATTGTAGGCATACCAGGAGCCCGATTTCTCGACCAGCTTGTGCAGCACCCCGAGTTCGATGATCTCGCCTTCGCGCGAAGTGCCTTCGCCATAGAGGATATCGAAGATGGCTTCGCGGAAGGGCGGCGCGACCTTGTTCTTGACGACCTTGACGCGGGTCTCGTTGCCGATCACTTCGTCGCCCTTCTTGATGCTGCCGATACGGCGAATGTCGAGACGAACCGAGGCGTAGAACTTCAGCGCATTGCCACCCGTGGTGGTTTCCGGACTGCCGAACATGACCCCGATCTTCATGCGAATCTGGTTGATGAAGATCACCAGGGTATTGGTTCGATTGATGTTGGCCGTCAGCTTGCGTAAGGCCTGACTCATCAAACGCGCTTGCAGGCCGGGCAGGGAATCACCCATCTCGCCTTCGATTTCGGCCTTCGGCACCAGCGCGGCGACCGAATCGATGACGACCACATCGACGCTGGCTGAACGCACCAGCATATCGGCGATTTCCAGCGCCTGTTCGCCGGTATCGGGTTGCGAGATCAACAGTTCGTCGAGGTTCACCCCAAGCTTCTGCGCGTAAGCCGGGTCGAGCGCGTGCTCAGCGTCGATAAAGGCTGCCGTACCGCCGAGTTTCTGCATTTCAGCGATGACCTGCAGCGTCAGGGTCGTCTTTCCCGAGGATTCCGGACCATAGACCTCGACCACTCGGCCACGCGGAAGACCCCCGATTCCGAGGGCGATGTCCAGCCCCAGCGAGCCCGTGGACACAACCGGGACATCGGTCACCACACTGCCCTCGCCCATCTTCATGATCGAGCCCTTGCCAAACTGCTTTTCGATCTGGGCCAGCGCTGCAGCCAGCGCCTTTGCCTTGTTATCGTCCATTGCCAGTCCCCTTGCTTGAGTGAGCGGAATTATCCCATGTTCGAAGGCACTGAAGATGCCTGCCTCGGCAGCAACGCCGAGGACTGTCATTATATACAGTACGCGGGGGATAGCCAGTCGTTACGAACGGGGCGAAGAAGCGGTGGCCCGGCAAGGTACGGTTTCAGACGCTGCGCGGGAGGCGACTTTCCATGAGCTCGATCAGCAACAGGAGTTCGCGCACCTCGCCTGCGGCAAAGCCTCGTCGCTCGCCATTGCGGTTGTCGCGCAGGAGTTTGTTCAGGTAGCTCAGGCACTCTGGGGTACCCCAGATGCGCGCAATCTCGCTGCGGATGCGTGCCAACTTCCCGAGCGTTGGCAGCTGCGGCAACAACTGCTCGATCGCAGCGGCTTGTTCTTCAGCGACGAAAGGCGGCGGTTGAAAAGCTCCGCGGACGCACGCCCATTCCGGCGCAGCGACGTTGAAATGACGTCTGAGTCGCAGCCCCAGCATTTCGAACGCCTGGCGCTGCCCATTCTGTCGATAGAGTTCGAGGAGTTTCAGCCAGGGGGTCAGCGCCGCCACGGGATGGGCGCCGACAAAGTCTTCCAGCGCCTGCTCGGCGCCTCGAGCGCGCCCGAAGGAGACCATGATCTCGGCGAGTTCGAGAACCGCAGCGGCCTCTGCGTCAGCGCGGGTCGGTGGCGGCTGCACGGGCAGGTCCGAAACGCTCCCCGCTGGAATGAGCTCGACAAGGGTCCGGCTGTCGCTATCGCCCAGCGGCGCATCCAGGCCGTAGCCGGCCTGCAGTTCCCAACCGGAGTCGTCGCTGTTGTCAAACCGGGGGGCGACGGTCCGCGGGAGCTCTGGCGGCTCGGATCGCCGCTCACGGCGACAGCGAAGCAGCCAGCTCACACCGCCAAGGAAAGCGAGGAGGGCCGCCAGCTTGAGCCACCAATCGCCGTTATCGAGCACGGCC
>LBIU01000517.1 GCA_000987445.1 Candidatus Accumulibacter adiacens
CCGGCGCGTACCGTGGCGAGGCCTTCTCGAGCACTTCGGCCCATGCTTTGACGCCCTTGCCGAGCGCCGCGCCAACGCCGATCACGTGCCGCAACTTCGGCAGGCGCTCGCGCAGCGCCAGCAACTTGGCTAGCGAATTCTCGTCGACGATGGCCACGTGCGCACCCGAGTCACCGAGCCGGTATTCGAGCGCATCCGGCCCGAACAGATGCGACAGCGGTACGGCCAGCGCGCCCATCTGATAGATGGCGACATGGGCGATCGCCGTCTCCGGGCATTGCGGCAGCAGGATCGCGACGCGATCGCCGGGCAGCGTCCCGAGTGCAGCAAGGACGTTGGCCAGACGGTTGGCTTGCCCTTGAATGTCCCAGAAGGTATGCGCCGACGTGAAGCCGCTCTCGTCCTCGTAGTACAGCGCAAAGCGACTGCGATCCGGAGCCCAGCGGCCACAGACATCGACCGCGATATTGAACTTCTCCGGAATCTGCCAGCGAAAATTCTCGACAAGTGCCGCGTATCCGCCGACCAGGCTGTTGATTTCCATGGCTTCCCCGTTTCACCCGCGACGCCGGTCCGCTTGTCCCGTTGCTTGTTTCAGGCGCCGCCGCTCAAACGCTCATCGATCAGTTCGATCCAGTGCCGCACCGGCATCTCGCTGCCACTCTGCAGATGCGTCTGACAGCCGATATTGGCCGTCACCATGACCGTCGGCGACCCGGCGGCCATGGCCGCCAGCTTGTTGTCGCGCAGTTGTTTGGCAAGCACCGGCTGGCTGATCGAGTAAGTCCCTGCCGAACCGCAGCACAGGTGCGGATCGGCGACCGGCGCAAGCTGATAACCGGCAGCTGCCAGCAAGGTCTCGACGACACCACGGATCTTCTGCGCGTGTTGCAGCGTGCAGGGCGAGTGGAAGGCGACGCGCTGACCGCTGTCGGCACCCGCCTGGCGCAGCAAGGCGGCCAGCGGCGCCTGCTCGGCGGCCAGCACTTCCGACGCATCGCGGGTCATGGCGGCGATGCGCGCCGCTTTTTCGGCATAGGCCGGATCGTCTTTCAGCAAGTGACCGTACTCGCGCACGTGCTCGCCACAACCCGAGGCCGTCATTATGAAGCCCTCGACGCGGCCGCTCTCGACGTCCGGCCACCAGGCATCGATCACCTGCCGCATGTCGTCGAGCGCCTTCTCCTGTGCGTGCAGGTGATAGCGCAGCGCACCGCAGCAGTTGGCCCTTGGCGCCTCGATCAACTCGATACCGAGGCGGTCGAGCACGCGCGCCGTCGCGGCATTGGTATTCGGCGTCAGGATTGGCTGCACGCAACCGGCAAGGGCAATCATCCGCCGCTTGTGGCCGCTGCTCCGCGGCCAGGGCCGGGCGGCGCCGCCCGCCGCCATCGGCACTTTTTCGGCCAGCACCGCCGGCAGCAGCGGGCGCATCAACTGTCCGATGGCCACTGCCGGTTTGAAGATCCAGCGCCGCGGCAGCGCTTCGCAGAGCAGGAAACGCGTCGCACGCATCGCCAGCGGCCGCGGTACGCGCTCCTCCATGACATTGCGACCGATTTCGAGCAGGCGATGGTAGCGCACGCCCGAGGGACAGGTCGTCTCGCAGGAGCGGCAGCTCAGGCAGCGATCGAGGTGCAGTTGTGTCGTTTCCGTCACCGGCTGCCCCTCGAGCATCTGTTTGATCAGATAGATGCGCCCGCGTGGCCCGTCGAGCTCATCGCCGAGCAACTGGAAAGTCGGGCAGGTCGCGGTGCAGAAACCGCAGTGCACACAGCTGCGCAGAATCGCGTCGGCCTCGCGCCCGGCAGGCGTGTCCTTGATGAAATCGGCAAGATTGGTTTGCATGGTCAGCGAACTCTCATAGTCCCGGATACATCCGGCCGCGGTTGAAAACCCCTTGCGGATCGAAGGCGTGCTTCAGATTGCGATGAATTCGCAACAGCGCTGCCGGCAGTGGCTGGAAAACGCCCTGCGAAGCTTTCATGGCGTCGTCGGCGCGAAACAGCGTCGCATGCCCGCCGGCCTTGCTCGCTGCGGCGCGCAGCGTTGGCCCATGACCCTCGCGCAGCCAGCGTTGCGCGCCACCCCACTCGATCAGCGTCGAACCGGGAAGCGCCTGCGGCGCCGCGACCGACGGCAAGGACAAACGCCACAAGGGCGCGTCACCGGCAAAGAAGGCATGCGTCTGCTCGCGCAGGGATTGCCAGAACTCGGCCGCCAGCGCGTCTGCCAGCGCCTCGCCGCCGAGATGCCGCTGCGCCGCGGCGACCGCCGCAGCGGCTCCCGAAAGACGCAGTGTCAGCACGCCGTCGTGCCAGGCCGAGGCCGAAATCGGTAG
>LBIU01000518.1 GCA_000987445.1 Candidatus Accumulibacter adiacens
GGACTGGCGGGTAGGGCTTTTCTCGCGAGCGGCCGCTGCCCCCCGCCCGCTGCACCTGTCGGCAGGTGCCGCAGGTCGATTTCATCGCCGTCGCTCAGCAGGCAGGCCCGTTCGAGCACATTGCGCAGTTCGCGGACATTCCCCGGGAAATCGTAATCGCTCAAGCAGCCGACCGCTTGCGGGCTCAGGCGTAGCGAACGCCCGCCAGAAACTCTGGGGAGCAGTGCTTCCGCCAACAACGCGATGTCCTCGCGCCGCTCGCGCAGCGGTGGCAGGAAAATCGGGAACACGTTCAGGCGATAGTACAGATCCTCCCGGAAGCCTCCCGTCTCGACCATCTCGGCCAGCGAACGGTGGGTGGCCGAGATCACCCGGATGTCGGCCTTGCGCAGCTCGCTGGAGCCCACCCGACGGAAGGTTCCCGTTTCGAGCAGGCGCAGCAACTTGACCTGAATCGACAGCGGAATATCGCCGACCTCGTCGAGGAACAGGGTTCCCGCCGCTGCCGCTTCAATGAGGCCGAGCTTGCGCGCCACGGCGCCGGTGAAGGCGCCACGCTCATGGCCAAAGAGCTCGCTTTCGAAGAGCGTTTCGGTCAATCCCGAACAGTCGACCGCAATGAACGGCCGCTGCGCCCGCCGGCTCAACTGGTGGATGGCGCCGGCGACCAGTTCCTTGCCCGTACCCGACTCGCCCTGCAGCATGACGACCGCATCGGACGGTGCGACCCGGGCGACCAGATCCATCATCGCGAGAAAGGCCGGGGAGCGCCCGATCAGGCCACGCGCCTGCTCATCGCTGCGTGGCACGGACAGCGGCTCGATCTTCTCGATGAAATAGATCACCTCGCCGGTGGCGTTGCGAATCGGGGACAACTCGATGCTCTCGAGACCTTCGCCGTGCGGCGTGTGATGCAGATGCACGACCCGCTCGCGCTGACCGGAGCGCAGACTGAGCAGCAGCGGACAGGATTCGCCGGCCTGGTCGCAGGGCACCTTGTAGTGGTGCGATACCTCGTAGCAGCTGCGACCGACGATTTCCTGCTGCCCCTCCCATTTGGCGCGATAGCTCTCGTTGGCGGCAAGGATGCGGTAGTCGCGGTCGCACAGGATATGCGGCTCGACGAGCGATTCGAGGAAGGAAATCAATTCGGCGGGAGGCTGTGGGCTGGGCGTAGGGGTCATTGCCGGCACTCATGTCATGTCCATCTGGTCTGCCAAATACTGCCACATTTTGGCAGCCGGCAGGCATGGACTGCGGCCTTGACTGCCACGGCGGCCGCCAGGGATCACCAAGAGGTGCTCGTGTGCGCTTGCGCCATTCGCAAGTCATTGCTTTGTCCATTTTTTTGCCGGGATGAGAACGCTGGCACGAATCTTGATTGGTGCTCATCGGTATTGGCGCATCGCCGCCAGTTGATGCGTCAAGAACACCGACGTGCAAGCACAGGCCATCACTCTGGAGATTCCTCCACACCGCTATTTGACCACCAGCCGCCCCCTGTTCATGGCAGGGGCAAATCGGTGGGAAAGGACAGATCATGCAAATCGCAGTCACCAGCCAGAATCGCAAGACCATCACCGAGCACGCCGGCAGCTGCCGCAGGTTCTGGATCTACGACCTCGAAAAGGGCGTGTTGACCGGAAAGCGCCTCATCGAGCTGCCCATGGAGCAGCGCTTGCACGCCAGCTCCGGCCAGCTTGCCGAAGCGCTGACCGGAATAAACATGCTGATTACCGGCAGCATGGGGCCCGGCCTGCATGAGCGTTTGATGCAAAGCGGGATTCTTCCGGTGATCACCATGGAGGAAGACCCGGATGTCGCCGTGACCGCCATGCTCAGCAATCGCCTTCTACGGCTGCCGGTTACGCGCGGCCATCAAGGCCAGCAGTACGGTCGTTCCCCCATCTCGCGAGGCAAAGACCATGAGCACAGCTTCTCCGAGGCTTGATATCGGCGCCCTGAAGCGTCTGCGGATTCTCTGTGTTTCGGAAACCGGCTGGTTCGACACCGCCACTGTCTTCGACGATATCCGCGCCGCCGGTGGCGCCAACAGCGACCAGTATGCCATTCCCTGGCCGCCGTTCGGGCAATTGCACGCCGACAATGCCGCCGGCTTCTCGGCACTGCTGGAAGCCGAAGCGGTCGACGGCCGCGTGCACCGGTTGCTCTTCGATACCGGCTGGAATCCCGACTGGATGGATCGCCGCTTTGCCGAGGAGGGCATCGACCGCCTCTTGCAGGAGCGCAGGATCGACGCGCTGATCGTCAGCCATGAACACTTCGACCACTTCTGGGGGATCGGCTCGACGCTCAAGCACTGTCCGGAGATTCCGATCTACCTGCCCGAAGGCTTCCATCCGGCCGGCCTGGCCTTCATCGAGCAGCAGGGCCATGGCGGAACGGTGCACACGGTTCCGAGCGCGCAGCCGCTGCTATTGTTTCCGGGCCTGGCACTGGCCAGCTTTCCGATGAGCACGCTGCTGCAGGTGCAGGGCGAAAACGTCCTCTACGCCAACTTGAAGGACCAGGGTATGACGATGATCACCGGCTGTGGTCACGGTGGCGTGCTCAAGCTGCTCGACTACGCGCGTCGGACCTTCCACGGCGGCGAGCACATCCACGCCATCTACGGCGGCCTGCACCTCTCGCCGCTCGAAGACTGGGACGGGCAGCGCGATCAGATCGTCCAGGCGCTGGGCGAGTATGGCATCGACCGGATAGCCTGCAACCATTGCACCGGCCGTACGGCCGTCGAGAAAATGCTGGCCAGCGGCTTGCCGGTCGAGCGGGGCAGCGCCCGCAACGGCTCGCAGACCGATTTGTTTCTGGGCAACGGGGACGTGCTGGAGTTGGGGCAGGCGCGCGCAGCAAAACCATAAACCGCCGGGCGGGGATTGCCGGTCGCGCTTCGCCGATCGCCACGGCGAGGATTCGTCTGCTATTTGGCTCGTCGTTCGTACGCTTGGCGACAGCAGGAGGACGGAGCTCAGCGCGCGTTCGCCGGCCGACTGCCTCCCAGATCGCGGAGGAAGCGCTGAAATTCCTGGTTGCTCAGCAGCAGCTCGCGACCGACGGCGATCAACTCATCCACCTGCTCCTCCTTCAGGGAAAAGCTGGTCGGGATCTGGTTCAGGAAGCGCTTTCGCTCAGCCTGCTGGACGTTCTTGAAGTCGATGCCGACGAAATAGGATTCGACGGGCTTTCCGGGCGTTGAGAGCTCCGCCGCCCAGCGCTTGATGCTGCTCTGCAGGAGGGCCATCGTGGCCGCGTTGGTGCGATGCAGCTGGACGTCGGTCACCAGATTGACGGTATCGGCCATCGACGGAGGAGCCTTGCTCCGTTCCATGCCGTATTGCGGCGAGGTCGAGGCATTGACCGAGATGATGATGAAACGTCGTCCGGGCACGCCACCAAGCGAGCCGAGCAGATTTCTCGCGCCGCCGGCCAACTCGATCATTTCGTAGATCGCCAGCAGTCCCAGATTGTCGGTAATGCCGCCGTCGACCAGGTGAATATAGCGCCGCTGATCCTTGAGCGCGTAGCTGTTGAGGCCGTCGACGACATGCGCCAGCTGCGGCGAGCGGCTGGCGCGGGTCTGCAAGTCTGCCAGGAGGGTTTGTTCGCGACCGCCACAGCCCTGGCGATTTTCGAGCACCAGCGGATGGAACACGACCGGCACGGCAGAGGACGCAGTGACTGCGCTGGCAATCGGGAACGACGACAGATCCGAGCACAGCAGATCGAAGTAATCCTGGAGGAAGGAAAAGCGCACGCCGCGACCGAGATCGGTGGCATTGATCACGATCAGCGGCCCGTCACCACTCTGCAGGTCCGCGAAGGTCGCGCCCTTGAAGACATTGCCGTCGTAATAGTTGGCCGCCATCTCGGTACGGCCACGTTCGGAGAGCAGGTTCGCCGGATCCAGCAGCCCCTGCATCAGTTCAATGGACACATTGCGGCGCAGGAAGTCCTGCTCGAAATCGGTGAAGATCCGGTCGCCATACAAGCCGAAGTACGCGGCCGTGAAACTGCCACCCGAAACCGAGCTGATGGTGTCGATTTCGTCCAGCAGTCGTTGCGAGCGGCCATCGAGTCTGACGCGGGTGTCGCGCAGTGCCTGCAGGACGCCGTAAGCCAGGGCGGCCGCGCGCGTGCCGCCGCCCGAGAACGCCAGGATCATGGTCGCTTCATCCGAGCGGCTGGAATGCACCGCTTGGGCGATCGAGTATCTTGCCGACGATTCGATTTCGGCGATGGGTTCGTTGCTGATCTTGCCGTAAGACACACAGGCAGCAAGCAGCGGCAGGAAAAAGGCCAGCAATACGGCAAGGTGCCGGCGAGCGAAGAAAGAACTGTCCATGGGATCCTATAGGGTTCCTGGCTGGCAAGCGGATGAGTAGCGGGCGCTGGGCGACGCGACGCGGGACAGGCACCGCACATCCCGCATGCGACTACTGGCAGAATACCGGTTTCTGGCGCCACGAGGCCATCGTCTGCGCCTATCCCCCGGATGGAGCAATTCTTGAAGATCGCTGCCTGTCTGTTGGTTCTTGCGCTTCTCAACGGCTGCTCATCCGGTCGCTACTATAAAACGCCGGAGAAGGACGAGCGGCGCCATTCAGCCAGCGAGCAGGAAAATGCCGCTCGTGGCGAAGAGCGGTTCAAGTCGTGCGCGATGCCGAACGCGGCGCTCGACCGGCTCAACATCAATACGGTTTTCGTCCATCCCGGCATGCTGTGGTTTGATTCCGATTGCGGGGAAAGCCTGGCCACCGAAAGTGCAAAGGTGCTGACGAAGCGTGGCTACGCAAGAGCGTATCAGGCGCTGTGCGATCGCAACCCCGCCAAGATTGGCGAGCAAATGCAGAGAGACCCCGGCACACGCTTCATCGGTCTGCACTACAGCCTGGGAGGAAAGCCGCAAATCGTTGCCGCGACGCTGGCCAGCGTCGCCCAAGCCAGGCAGGAAAGTGGCAAGGAACTGGCCTACTATCCGCTTCTTGTCGATCCCATGAACGTCGAGCAGGTCAACACCCTGCTCGACGTTCATGCGGCGCATCTGGGACAGATGTTCATCGTTCTCTCGGCGGAATACTCCCTCCTCAGGCCAGACATCACGCGCGTGCGGGCCGATATCCTCGACAGCCCGAAAGTGCACCTGATCTATGCCGAAGATTTCGGCGAGAATTGGGGGCACTTCGACGAACTGGAAAGCGTCGTTTCCGAGAGTGCGGTTTCGCGGTTTCGTGAAATCTTCTTCCTGATTGCCGAGGCCGTTGTCAATGGCTACTCGTCTGCCGGGTTCGAGGCGCGCCTCGCGCTGCTCAAAGTGAACTACGCGATCGAAGACTCCCGGCCGGTCGATGCGGCCTGGTTGCGCCTGGCCCGGGACGCGCCCTGCGCTGGGAAGTCATCCGGGATGGCGTCTGCCCACACGGTCTTGAGGAACTCGATCAGCGCTCGCTTCTCCGGATCCACGAGTTCGCTGCCGTAGCGGTGGCCGAGCTGCCAGTCGACGAAGACCGGCAACACGACCAGAGCAGAAGTCAGACGGCGCCTTGCTTTCCATCGACGCATGCTTGCCCCTTGCGATTCCGGTGATTACTTCTGCGGTTCGTGCCCGGCGGCTTGCGGGCGGCGCAGGGGGGGCTTGTGTGGACCCGCAACGGTGGTGATCGGCACTCTGCCCGGCGAAGAATACTGCGCGCTGGCGAACATGCCAAAGCGTGGGGCGAACACGGCCGCGGGTTTGCCGACATAGAAGTTGAAGGGCAGTGAGGTGGTGGTCAGGCGATCGCCGGCGCGCCGCACCGTCTGTACGGCGAAATGCAGATGAGGACCGGACGAGTAGCCGGTAGAGCCCGACAAGCCGATTTGCATGCCGGCTTTGACCCGCTGCCCCGGGAAGACATTCACCCCGCCGTGCGCGAGGTGCGCGTAAAGGGCGATGGTGCCGTCGCTGTGCTGTATGCGCACGCTGTTGGCCCGGCTCATCAGGTCCGGGTGCCGGCCGCCATAGCGTTCCCTGGCCTCGGTGTACACCACGATGCCATCGCGGGCGGCGACCACCGGCGTGCCCTCGGGCATGCCGATATCGACGGCGTATTCGCTGTCGGGCGTGCGGTGGGTGCTCCGCGGGCCGCCGGGCGACTGGCCAATGTGGAAGGCCCGCCCGTTCGCGTAGGGCAGGCGATAGATGGCGCCGGAACTCTGGCGTGCATGATAGTCGCCGAGCAGCCACGAAGCCTGGGTGCGAAAGCTGTAGCCGGCGCCCCTCGCCGCCGGCCGGATGCGCGCCAGGGAGACGCTGCCGCTACCCGGGGGAATGACCGTGTAAAGAGGGAAGGGGCGGTCCGCGGCAGCGTTGCGCGAGTTGGCGAGAGACAGCTTGACCGAGACCGCCGCCGCACCGCGATTGCGCGCGAGGATACGGTGGCTGTCGCCCTCTTTCCTGGTTTCCAGGACAAAGGGATAGTTCTGCTGCTCAGCGGCAATCAGGTCCAGGCCGCAGAACATGGCCAGGGACAAGAGCACGGCCTGTTTCAAGCTCATCAACACGGCACTCCCGGAGATTCTCGTCGACGTTGATGATAGCGCAGCGATCCGTACGCTCTGCC
>LBIU01000055.1 GCA_000987445.1 Candidatus Accumulibacter adiacens
TATCATCGCCCCGCAATGGAACACGTGGCATGAACTTGACCACTTTCCCAGCCAGGCGCTGTAGAACGAGAGAAGGAAGACCACCCCGTCATGAATACAAGTCAAGGATCAGATGCTGACAAGCGTGGACAAGCCCTAAGCACGCAGCGCTTCCAGATGGTCAAGGATATCGCCAACGAACTGGCAGCCGGCGATGTCGTCTTCCCCACCAGCTTCGACGCCGCTTTCCGCCTGCGTCAGGCATTGCAGGATCCAGAACTGCCGATTGCACGCATCAGCAGCATCGTCAGCCTCGAGCCGCTGGTGGCCACCAAGCTGCTGCAACTGGCCAACTCCGCTCTCTATCAGGCCCATGGCGCGCCGGCACTGGATCTCAAGGCGGCGATCACCCGCCTGGGCATCAAGCTGGTCCGTACCACGGCCCTGGCCATCGCCATGCGCCAACTGATGCGCTCCAAGGACCTCGCGATCTTCAGCGACCTCACCACCGCTCTCTGGAACCACTCGCTGAAAACCGCGGCGGCGACGCGCGTTCTGGCCCGCGTTCACACGCGCATCAATCAGGATGAAGCCCTGCTGGCCGGCCTGGTCCACGACCTCGGAGCGTTCTACATGCTCTACCGCGCCGCTCAGTACCCGGAGTTGTGTGCCCGCCCGGAAAGCATGCGCTTCCTGATCATGCAATGGCATGAAAGCATCGGCGTCTCCCTGCTCGACGCCCTCGGCATGCCCGAGGAAATCGTCAACGCGACCATCGATCACGATCAGCCGCGGCCGGCACCGGAGACGATAAGAACCCTTGCCGACATCGTCTATATCGGCAACATCCTCGCCGGCACGCATTTTGAATGGCTGCATCAGGATCAGGAGGGCAACCAGATTGGCAAAGAAGTGGAGGTCTTCCGCAAGCGCTTTGCCGACCTGCTGCCAGAAATCGACACCGCCGCTCAGGAAATGCAGACCATATTTGCCTAGCAGTCATGGATCGACCGGTGGCAAACCAGGCTCGGCGCTTCGACGACCGGCACTGGGCCGCGAGCAGCGCGCCTTGGCCTGGGCGCAGCGCCTGCACGACGCCACTTCGCCATGTCCGATCTCCGGGCCACCCCCAACCGCCGCTGCGTGAAACTGAAGGCGCTTTTCACGACCGGCGGCCGCTGATGACCGGTCCTGTTCGCTGTCCGTGCGTCGACCGGGCAGCGAACAGGACCGTCGGACGATTCATTGCCTCAGAATACCGCTCACGACCAACAAGCAACGAGGAGAGGCAAGGGTAATGCGCGCAATCGGGAATCTTCTGTGGTTCATCTTTGGTGGCCTGGTCATGGGCCTCGCCTGGTGGCTCGCCGGCCTGATCGCCCTGCTGACCATCGTCGGCATCCCCTGGGCCAAGGCCGCCTTCGTGATGGGGCAATTCTCCTTCTTTCCCTTCGGCAAGGAGGCGATCGGTCGCGATGAACTCCATCGGAAGGCGGACATCGGCACCGGCGCGCTGGGCATGCTGGGCAATGTCATCTGGTTTGTCCTTGCCGGGCTCTGGCTGGCGATTGGCCACCTCACTGCTGCGCTGGCCTGCTTCCTGACCATCATCGGCATTCCGTTCGCCATTCAGCACCTGAAGCTTGCCGGTATCGCGCTGGCGCCGATCGGCAAGACGATCGTGAGCATCGAGGTCGCGGACGCGGCGCGGGCGGCGCAGGCGAGCGCCACGGTCGCACAGCTCAG
>LBIU01000519.1 GCA_000987445.1 Candidatus Accumulibacter adiacens
CTGCCTGAGCTTGTCGAAACCATGCCTGCGGAGTTGGCGATCGAGCTTGAAGAGCTGCAGATCGCGCTCAAGCACCTGCAGCATTTCGACCCCACCGGCGTCGGCGCGCGCAGCGCGCAGGAATGCCTGGCGTTACAGCTCGAAGCCTTGCCAGCCGATCGGACGCGTACGCTGGCGCTGGAGATCGTCCGCCACTGTCTCGATCTCTTGGCCAGTCATGACTTTGTCAAGCTCAAGAAGCAGACCGGTTGCGACGACGACGCGCTACGCGCGGCACATCTGTTGATCTGCGGGCTGAATCCACGGCCAGGCTCACAGTACGCTTCGGCGGATACCCGTTACATCTCGCCCGACGTGGTGGTACGCAAAGTGCGGGGGCAGTGGTCGGTAAGCGTCAACGCCGATGCCTTTCCGCGTCTGCGAATCAATAGTCTCTACGCCCAGATCCTCTCCCGACAACGGGGCTCCGGGCTCGCTGGACAGCTCCAGGAAGCGCGCTGGTTGATCCGCAATGTGCAACAACGGTTTGACACGATCCTGCGGGTGGCGCAGGCTATCGTCGAACGCCAGCGCCAGTTTCTTGACCACGGTGACGTTGCGATGCGGCCACTGGTGTTGCGGGAAATTGCCGATGTTCTGGGGCTGCACGAGTCGACCATCTCGCGGGTAACGACGCAGAAGTACATGGCAACGCCGCGCGGGATTTTTGAACTGAAGTATTTTTTTGGCAGTCACGTCGGCACGGAAGCTGGCGGGGCGTGTTCAGCAACGGCCATTCGTGCGTTGATCAAGCAGTTGATCAGCACCGAAGAACCGAAGAAGCCGCTTTCGGATAGCCAGATATCCGAAGTTCTTGGCCAGCAGGGCATTGTCGTTGCACGGCGAACAGTTGCGAAATACCGTGAAGCGCTCAGTATTCCGCCGGTCAATCTACGCAAGTCCATTTAGAAGAAGGAGCCACATCATGAACCTGCAAGTCAGTGGACACCACCTCGATATTACCCCCGCACTGCGCGATTACGTCACCGGTAAGCTCGAGCGAATCACCCGTCATTTCGACAACGTGATAGACGTGAACGTGATTCTGTCGGTGGAAAAGCTGAAGCAGAAGGCAGAAGTGACCGTTCACCTGGCTGGCAAGGACGTCTACGTGGAAACGGTCGATGAAGACCTCTATGCCGCAGTAGATGCCCTGGTCGACAAGCTCGAGCGTCAGGTTCAGAAGTACAAGCAGAAGTTGCAGGATCACCACCGCGGGAGCAAGATCATCGACCACATCGTCGTCGAGTGATCAATGCATCGTCTGCGCACGGCAGGCTTGGCAGCAATCGCCGGCCAGGCTGTGCGCTTCCCAGTTTGAATCAATTCACGTCAGCCTTTTTTCGGGTTTTTGTCGCATGAGCCAGATTACCCAGTTACTTCCCCTCGAAAATATCATTCTTGATCTCGACGCAAGTAGTAAGAAACGCGTCTTTGAGCACGTGGGACTCCTTTTTGAAAACTATCTCGGCATCGCGCGCAGCACTGTATTCGACAGCCTGTTCGCGCGCGAAAAGCTTGGGTCGACGGGGCTTGGCCAAGGCGTGGCCATTCCGCACGGGCGCATCAAAGGCCTGAAGGATGCCACGGGTGCTTTTCTGCGCCTGGCGGCACCGGTGCCGTTCGATTCCCCGGACGGCAAGCCGGTTTCACTGTTGTTCGTCCTTCTCGTTCCCGAAGTGGCGACCGAGCAGCATCTACAAATCCTTTCTGAGCTGGCGCAGCATTTTTCTGACCGCGCGTGCCGTGAAGCGCTTGCCAATGCCATCGACTCGAATAGCGTTCGCCAGATCTTTGCCGACGGAACATGAGTGCTTTGCGTCAGTTCAGCGTGGTTCAGTTGTATGAGGATCACCGAGAGAAACTGAAGCTGTCCTGGGTTGTGGCAGTCGGCGTCGACCGCCAGATCGAGCTCAAGGAGCAGAGTAATTACGGTGCCGATGTGGTCGGCCATCTCAACCTGATTCATCCCGAGCGGCTGCAGGTCATCGGGCACGCCGAGCATGCCTGGGCACAGCGCGTCACCGTGGATCGCCTGCGCCAACAGGTGCGGGAGCTGATGGCGGCCAAGCCACCGGCGCTGATCATTGCCGACAATCTGGACATCCTGGCAGCGATTCGCGATGGTTGCGAGTCGACGCAAACGCCGCTGTTTGTCAGCTCGAAACCCTGTTCGGCGGTTATCGACCTGCTGCGCATCTACCTTTCTCGCCGTCTCGCCGGTTCGACATCCATGCACGGCGTGTTGATGGATGTTTTCGGGATGGGCGTCCTGATTACGGGCGATTCCGGTGTCGGCAAGAGCGAACTGGCACTCGAACTGATTTCGCGCGGCCACGGTCTGGTCGCGGATGATGTCGTCGAGCTCGCATGTATCGCCCCGACAACGATCGAAGGGCGTTGCCCAAGCATGTTGCG
>LBIU01000520.1 GCA_000987445.1 Candidatus Accumulibacter adiacens
AGACCGCCGCCGTCGTAGAAGTCGAACTGCTGGTTCTCGTCGATCACCGCGTCCATGTTGACCCCGGTCCCGAAGTTGCCGCCGCTCGAGGGGATGCCGCCGATCAGGCCGGACTCCACGGTCAGGGTCAGCAGGTGCGAGATGCGCTCCTCGTTGGCGACCGCCGCGACCCCTTCGGGCATCCCGACGCCGAGGTTGATGATCCCGTTCGGCGGCAGCTCGAAGGCGGTACGACGGGCAATGATCTTGCGCTCGGAGAGTGGCGTCGACACCACGCTGGCCGCAGGGACGCGGAACTCGCCGGCGTAGGCGGCGTTGTACTGCGTGGCCAGCGTCTGCATGTGCTGCGCCGGTTCGGCGATGACCACGCAGTCCACCAGAATCCCCGGAATCTTGACCTGCCGCGGCGGTAGTCCGCTGCGTTCCGCGATGCGCTCGACCTGGGCAATGACGATGCCGTTGCTGTTCTTGGCGGCCATGGCCATGGCCAGATTGTTCAGGGTCAGCGCTTCACGTTCCATGGTGATGTTGCCGAAGGTATCGGCGGTGGTGCCACGTATGAAAGCGACATTGACTTCGCCGACCTTGTAGAACAGCCACTCCTCCTCATCGACTTCGACCAGACTGACGATGTCCTTGGTGGTCGCCGCATTGATGCGGCTGCCGCCGTAGCGCGGATCGACGAAGGTATGCAGGCCGACCTTGGAAAAGGAACCCGGCTTGCCGGCGGCGAGATCCCGGAACAACTGGCAGATGATGCCCTGCGGCAGGTTGTAGGCCTGGATGCGGTTGTCGAGTGCCAGCTGCGCGACTTTCGGCATCCGCCCCCAGTGACCCGCCACCACCCGGCGCAGCAAGCCTGCGTGGCCGAGGTGGTTGAGGCCCAGGGTCTTGCCATCGCCCTGGCCGGCAGCGGCGAACAGCGTGAGGTTCGTTGGCGAGCCGGTGGCGACGAAGCGGCGCTCCAGGGCCGACAGCAAGGCCTCGGCGAAGCCGGTCTGGACGAAGCCGGTGCTGGCCAGGGTATCGCCATCGCGGATCAGGGCGATGGCTTCGTCGGAAGTAACGATCTTGCTGCGCATGCTGCTTTCCTCCCGCTGTTGTTCTTCAGGTCGGGCCGAAGAGGTGACCGGCCGATGCGCCGGTCGCTTGTCCGATCATAGCGCAGATCACGGCCTCGCCCGGCACCCGTCCTCCACCCACCCACCCCTACGACCTGCCGGGCGAAGGCAGGGAAAGCGTCTTCTCGGTCGACGTTTCCCGCATCAGCTTCGGCCACGGCGTGCTCAAGGAAGCCGGCGCACACGCCAAGGCCCTGGACATGCGCCGGATCGCGCTGTTTACCGACCAGCGAATCCGGACACGGCCCTGCCTGATCGAGGTCGTCGATGCCTTGCGGGCGGCGGGACGCGACACGGTGATATACGACGAAGTCAAGGTCGAGCCGACCGGCCAACCCTCAACCAGGCTCTGCGCCAGGTGGCCATGCGCGGCGGTTTCCTCGCTCGCAAAGGCGACGGAGAGCCGGGCGTCAAGACGCTCTGGCTCGGATGGCAGCGTGTCATGGACTGCGCTATCGGCCTCCCGTTCATGCGTCAGGCAGATCCTGGGCAAGTGGTGGATAAGGCGATGCCTCGTGCTTTGGGCCTCGCTTTCGATTATGTGCGGTGTGCCGGGTGCCTTTGCCTGGGCAAGTTTCACCCCTGGTCAATGGCTGGTGTCGGAAAATTTTACACTTTCCTGATCGCTCCGATCGACGACGAGCACAACCCTATGTTTTCCGGAAACTTTTATTTTTGGGCACATTTTGTGCTTAATTACCTATTGATAGCGAGCACGCGCCAGCGAATAGGGGTTGTGTCGAGCGGGTGGTTTGCCGCATGCCCTCCAGCTCCCCGCTCTTGTCGGAATTTGAGTCCCTGTACATGTGAATAATGTGGAGGTTTTTAATGACCAGGTACCCGGCCGGCTCGTCGGATGCAAGGGCACATTGGTCAACGGCGATCATTCGCTCCCTTGTGCACAGAATCTCATAGCGGCGGACGCTGCCGTGAGTTTCATAAAACCCGGCGCGCCATCGGGCCCGACGGGGTATCCATTATCGAGCCGGGTGTCACTCTCGGCTGGCGGCGTTGGAGAAGCACGTAGTCGTAGTGCCGGGTCCGGGTCGAACCGGCCCCGACCTTTTGGGGCCGACGCACCGCGTAAGGCTAATTGCATACGGCTTCGATGCACATCGAAGCCCCACAAAGGGAGGCCACGATGTTAG
>LBIU01000521.1 GCA_000987445.1 Candidatus Accumulibacter adiacens
TGCTGGTGCTGTCGGTCAGCATGCGCCTCCTGGGCGTCGAGCCCTATCTCAACGCCAATGGCCTGAATCTCACCTCGCTGCTGATCTTTGCCGCGGTCATGGGTTTCGGCGGTTCGCTCATCTCGCTCGCCATTTCCAAGTGGTCGGCGAAAAAGGCGATGGGCGTGCAGGTGATCGAGACCCCGAGCAACTCGACCGAATCCTGGCTGCTGGAAACGGTGCGCAGCTACTCGGCCAAAGCCGGCATCGAGATGCCCGAGGTGGGCATTTTCGAGACCCCCGAGGTCAACGCCTTCGCCACCGGCATGAGCCGGAACAGCTCCCTGGTCGCGGTTTCCAGGGGCCTCTTGCAGCACATGTCAAAGCGCGAAGCCGAAGCCGTCATCGGCCACGAAATCGCCCACATCGCCAACGGCGACATGGTGACCCTGGCGCTGATCCAAGGCGTGGTAAACACCTTCGTCATGTTCCTGTCGCGCGTCATCGGCCATTTGGTCGATCGCGTCGTGTTCAAGACCGAGCGCGGCCAGGGGCCGGCCTTCTTCGTCACCATGATCGTCGCCGAACTGGTGCTCGGCGTGCTCGCTTCGATCATCGTCATGTGGTTCTCGCGCCAGCGTGAATTCCGCGCCGACGAGGGCGGCGCCACCCTCGCCGGGCGACAGCACATGATCGCCGCGCTGGAACGGCTGAGCTCGCAGCATCCGGCACCCCTGCCGGAAAAAATGGCCGCCTTCGGGATCAGCGGCGGTGATGGCGGCGGCATCAAGCGCCTGTTCATGACCCACCCGCCGCTGAGCGAACGTATCGCGGCGCTACGCGGCAGTGCGGGGCATCGATGAAGCCACGCTTGAACAGCGTACCCCCTTCGTTTCAGGGGTACTTGAGCCCCTGTTTTCGAGGCGCAGTTCCCGGAGAAAAACGCACCGCATGAGTGGCGCTTGAATTCCGAAGCCTCCTGGCAATCCGACACATTTCGCTTGAGGTGATTGATGCCCAGTCCGCGCGCGGCACCCGAAAACGCTCCAGCCTGGCACTCGCGGCCTGTATCCGATGCCTTGCAGACGCTGTCGGTCGCTGCCGCCAGCGGCCTTCGCCAGCAAGGCGCCAGCGCGCGTCTCGAACAATACGGGCACAACAGTCTCCCGCCGCCCAGGCGGCGCGTACGGCAGCGGTGAACATACGGGTCTTCGGCGAGTTGGTGTACCCTTTCCAACGTTCGCCACTTCACCGCCTCGGCTCTCAGTCGCGAGGTCCTCAGCGGCAAACCGCTGGCCCTCTGGGTCAGCGCCATTCTGATCGTTTTCCAGCTACTGTTCACCTACGCCCCGCCTCTGCAACAGGTGTTCCACACCGTGGCACTGGATGCGCTGTCCTGGCTGGTCATCCTCGCTCTCGGCGCAGGCAAGTTCCTGGCCGTCGAGGGGGCAAAAAGCGGTCTTGCGGCGCTTGCAGGTGCGCAGCATGTGAATGGATCCCGAGCCATGAACACTCACTGACCCATTCGCCATGTGACGTCGTCGCCGCCCTCACCGACCTCATTGGCCTGAAGGAGTAAGCACCATGAAGCCCATCACCCGAATACTCGCCGCCACCGATCTGTCGGCACCCGCCCGCCATGCGGTGGATCGGGGCTTTTGTATCGCCGCCGACACCCACGCGCGCTATACGGTAATGCATGCGACGGAACTCGACGCGGTGGACAGCCTGTCGGATCTGCTCGGCGCCGACACCGGCAGGATCAAGCAGCGGCTGGCCGACGATGCCCGCGAAACGCTGCAACGACTGCTGGCCAACCCGGCGCACAACCGCGGCGTGGCAGCCGATGCCCGAATCGTTTCCGGAGCCCCCCTGAAGGTCATCGCCGATGAGGCCGATGCACTCGATGCCGACCTGCTGGTCGTCGGTGCACGCGGCGAGTCTTTCCTGCGCCATGCCCTGCTCGGGTCCACCGCCTCGCGCCTGCTGCGCAAGTCGCTCCGACGCCCCGTTCTGGTGGTCAAGCAGGCGCCGCACGAATCCTACCGCTGCCTGCTGATTCCGGTGGACTTCTCGCCGGCGTCCGCACAGGCCATCCGCTTCGGTCGGCAACTGGCCCCGACGGCCGAAATTGTTCTGCTGCATGCCTTCGAGCTACCGTATGAGGGCAAGCTGCGCTTTGCCGGCGTCGAGGATGGTGTCATCCATGGCTACATACAAACCGCGCGCCGGGAGCGGCGGCGACAACTCCACCAACTGGCCGCCAGCGCGGGACTGGCG
>LBIU01000522.1 GCA_000987445.1 Candidatus Accumulibacter adiacens
ACGGTCACAGCCAAGCCGATCAAGGACAGTTTCAGACCGCGAATGGTCGGGTTCGTCGAAGGCACGCCATACAAGGCCTGTCCGGCGCCAAAAATGAACAGCGCGACGCCGCTGCCAATAGACCATGCGGCCAGTTCGAACAGCAACGGCCGGTAGCTCAGGAAGCCCGCCGCCAACAGCAGAGTGCCAGCGGCGACTGCCGCGTTGACCAGGGTGGCGAGTCGCTGCGGTCGCGAGATGTTCGCTCCGGCGACGACTGGAAGAATCTGGAGCATCGCGCCGAGCATCACCTGCAGCATGAAGCCGACGGTGATCAGGTGCGTCAGCGCCAGGGCCGCGCCGGTCCAGCGTGAGGCGAATAGCTCCGGACCGCTCCACAGCAAGAGCAGGGCGGCGAGGACGGCAAACAGCGGGGCAGTCAGAAAAAAACGAAGGGGCGCGGCGAGCGGGGGGGCCTGTTCGAAGGAGAGCAGCGCCTGCATTACGGCGCTTGATGTTGGATCAGGACTTCTACCGTGCCGTCGGTCCGGCGCTCGCTTTTCCAGGTGAAACCGTTGAGTTCGAGAGCCCGGTACAGCGGGTAAGGCTCACGCGGCAGGAGTACCAGCAGCTTTTCCGAGCGTGCAAGCTGGTCGAGTGCTTCCATGGTGCGCACCATCGGTTCCGGTGGCTCCAGGTTACGCACGTCGATGACCATAGGGGGCCTGTTGTCGCTTTCCATCGGCATCACGCGGGCGTTTTCGCGTGGCCGGCAAGCAGCTTCTGCAATTCTGGCAGCAGAGTATCCAGCTGGTCGGCCAACTGCTGATCACACATCGGATAGAGGATGTTCTCCTCCTTGACATTGTGTTGCTGGGTCATGATCAACAGGGTCTCGGCGTTGCCGCTGTAGTCGTCCGCGTCGCGCTCGGCGAGGGCGGCAGCTGCCGCGGCCAACAGCTGCCGCATTTGCGCGTGCTCGTGGCGCATGACCTGCGTTGGCCCCTGAACCATGCCCGTGCGCTGTTCAAAGCGCGGGAAGAGAACGCCTTCCTCGGCCTCGAAATGATTCAGCAGAGCGTCTCGCAAGCGTGGAAATTCTGCCTGCGCCAGTTCCCAGTCCTCATCTGCCACCGCTTTCTCGACCGCAGCCAGAAGGTCGTCGCAAGAGCGATGATCCTGGGTCATCAATTCGCCGATCCCGTGCATGAGGCGCCTCGCAAAATTAGACGTGCCATTGTCGACGGCAGCAGCACCGCTAGCGTTGATCGACATCAAACAATGCTTTCCAAGCTGTCGTGCCTTGAACACACGACCTGTTTTGCCCCGCGGGGCTGGCGACCACCGGCATCGGCTGATGGCGGCAAACTTCCTGGCCGGGGCTTAGGCGGCGAGACGGCGGAAAAGTTCGCGGCTTTCCGTTCTGT
>LBIU01000523.1 GCA_000987445.1 Candidatus Accumulibacter adiacens
GGCATTACGACGCACTGGCGCAACGACTGTCTGCAGCCCGCGCCACGGCCGCCATGGCGCTGGGCGGCGAAGTCAGCCAGGTGATGCAGCAACTGGCGCTCGGCGGCGGACGCTTCGACGTGGCGCTGGTGCCGGTCACCGGCGGCAGCGCCTGCGGCCTCGAACAAATCGAGTTTCGCATTGCCGGGCTGGCTGGAAACGAAGCGCGCTCGCTGGCCAAGGTCGCCTCGGGCGGCGAGTTGTCGCGGATCAGCCTGGCCATCCAGGTGGTCACCAGTCAGGCGGCCAGCGTGCCGACCCTGATCTTTGACGAAGTGGACGTCGGTATTGGCGGGGGCGTCGCCGAGGTCGTGGGCCGCCTGCTGCGCGAACTGGGGGCCGAACGACAGGTCCTGTGCGTGACGCATCTGCCGCAAGTCGCCGCACGCGCCAACTGGCAGTGGCAGGTCAGCAAGGTCGCCGAGGCCGGTCAGCTACGCAGCCATGTCGCCACGCTCGGGGTCGAAGCACGCGTCGAAGAGATCGCCCGCATGCTGGGCGGCATCGAGATCACGCCGATCACGCGCCAGCACGCCAAGGAAATGCTGCAACTTCCCTGACCCGGACCGCAAGTCCGGGGGCGCGACGGCGGAGCCGGGCTCAGACCGCCTTCTTGCTCTTGCCTTTGGCTGCTTTCTTGAGGGATTTGAACTGCTCCGGGTCTTCCGCCTTCAGATACTCGACGACCTCGAAGTCCTCGCGCTTGAGGCGCTGAATATCGATTTGCTCGACATGCACCAGGCGCAGCAACTCACGCACCGGTTTTGGCATGTTGCGGCCACTTTCGTAGCGCGAACCGCCACTTTGCGTCACGCCGATTTTTGACCAGAACTGCTGCTGATTGAGGCCAAGTTTGCGGCGAATTTCGCGCGGATCGACCCTCTCGACGACTTTGACGGTGCTCATAGCTATCCTTTCGTACAATACTCGACGCGAACCAGCAGGAAAGCCGCTTCCTGCCACAGATCGACACCCTCTGACCCTGGTAATACACGGCACACTATAGGCGAATCAAACAGAATTGCAAGTGGCATTCGATTAGGCCATTTGACTAATGCCGATCGGTTCATCAAGGCCTTAGGCGCTTTGCCGCCGTGTCAAGCAATGCTTTAGAATACCGGTTTTTTTGGACCTCAAATTGGATTTGCAATGGCGCTGATAGTTCAGAAGTTCGGTGGTACGTCGGTAGCCTCGACGGATCGCATCAAAAACGTCGCCAGACGCGTCGCGCGCTGGCAGGCGCAGGGGCACGACGTGATCGTCGTTCCATCGGCGATGGCCGGCGAAACCAATCGCCTGATCGGCCTGGCCAAGGAGATTTCGCCCTCGCCCGACCCACGCGAACTCGACGTGATTGCCTCGACCGGCGAACAGGTGACGATCGCCCTGTTGGCCATGGCCATGCATGCTGAGGGCATCAAAGCCAAGAGTTTCACGGGCTCGCAGGTCACCGTGCTGACCGACAGCGCCTTTACCAAGGCGCGCATCCTCAAGATCGACGAAACGCGAATTCGCAAAGCCCTGGCCGACGGCCATGTGGTCGTCGTCGCCGGCTTTCAGGGTGCCGATGAACACGGCAACATCACCACCCTGGGCCGCGGCGGTTCGGACACCTCGGCCGTCGCGCTGGCCGCCGCACTGAAGGCTGACGAGTGCCAGATCTACACCGATGTCGACGGCGTCTACACCACCGACCCGCGCGTCGAACCGGAAGCCCGCAAACTGGACACCATCACTTTCGAGGAAATGCTGGAAATGGCCAGCCTCGGTTCCAAAGTGCTGCAGATCCGCTCGGTCGAGTTCGCCGGCAAGTACAAAGTCAAACTGCGTGTGCTTTCGAGCTTCGAGGACGA
>LBIU01000524.1 GCA_000987445.1 Candidatus Accumulibacter adiacens
TCCCAGCAGGCGCCGCGGCTTGCTCATTGCCGGCCCCCCCTGGCGACTGAAGAAGCTGCCCCACAGGCCTTGCAGCGCCATCGGAATCACCGCCACCGGCGTGTGTCCGACGATGCGCTGCACGCCCGGCCGGAAGGGGTAGAGATCGCCGTTGTCGGTGATCCGCCCTTCCGGGAATATGGCCACCAGCTCGCCGTTCTCGAGCGCCCGCGCGACTTCCTCAAAGGCGGCCTCCATCATCACCGGATCCTCGCGCGCCGGCGCAATCGGGATGGTGTTCATGTGGCGAAAAACGAAGTTGATCACCGGCAGCCGGTAGATGCGGTGATCCATCACGAAGCGGATCGGCCGCCGACTGGCCGCGGCGATGACAATCGGATCGACGAAGCTGACGTGGTTGCAGACCAGCACCGCCGGCCCTTCCTGCGGAATGTTCTCCAGGCCCTTCTGCCGCAGGCGGTACACCGAGTGGATCAACAGCCAGGCGATGAAGCGGAGCATGAACTCGGGCACCAGGCTATAGATGTAAACCGCCACCGCGGCATTGCACAGCGCGGCGATGGCGAACAGCGCCGGAATCGAAATGCCGTTACCGAGCAGCCCTGCCGCAGCCAGCGCGCCACAGACCATGAACAGCGCGTTGAGGATATTGTTGGCGGCGATGATCCGCGCCCGCTGTTCCGGCAGGCTGCGCAACTGGATCAGCGCATACAGCGGCACGATGAAGAAACCGCCGAAGACGCCGAGTGCGAAAAGATCGAAAAGCACCCGCCAGGTCTCGTGCATGGCGAGAATGGCCACGACCGGCAGCGGTGCGCCGGCGGGAAGCACATCCGGCGAGGCAAAAGCCAGATCGATGCCGAAGATGGTCAGGCCGATGGAACCGAAGGGCACCAGGCCAATCTCGACGTGCCCGGCCGAGAGCCGATCGCAGAGCAGCGAGCCCAGGCCGATACCGACGGTGAACACTGACAGCAAGAGGGTCACCGTCGTCTCGTTACCGCCGAGAACGCTCTTCGAATACACCGGGAACTGCGCCAGGAACAGCGCACCGTAGAGCCAGAACCACGAGATGCCGAGAATCGACAGGAAAACGGTGCGGTTCTCGCGCGCGAAGCCGATGTTGCGCCAGGTTTCGGACAGCGGGTTGAGGCCGACCACCAGCCCCGGGACCGGCGCCGCCGCCGCCGGGATGCCACGGCTGCAGAGATAGCCGACGACCGCGACCAGCAGCCCGGCGAAAGCCACCCAGGTCGGATGGCCAGCCGCCCCGGCCAGCAGGCCACCGGCCAGGGTGCCGATGAGAATGGCGACAAAAGTCCCTGACTCGACCAGCGCATTGCCCCCGACCAGTTCGTTCTCGTGCAGGTGCTGCGGCAGGATGGCGTACTTGACCGGACCGAACAAGGCCGACTGCAGCCCCAGCAGGAACAGCGCCAGGAGCAGCACTTCGAGGCTGTGTCTCATGAAACCGAGCAAGGCGACACCCATGATGACGATTTCGAGCAGTTTGGTCAGCCGCGCCAGGCGCGCCTTGTCGTACTTGTCAGCCAACTGCCCGGCAGTCGCCGAGAACAGGAAGAAGGGGAGAATGAAGATCCCGGCGGCGAGGTTGGTCAGCACCTCGGGAGTCAGCGTCGTCCAGCTCACCGCCTGATAAGTAAGCAACACCACCAGCGCGTTCTTGTACAGGTTGTCGTTGAAGGCGCCGAGAAACTGGGTGGCAAAAAAAGGCGCGAAGCGTCGGGTCTTGAGCAGAGCGAACTGGGAACTCATGCAGTCTTCCTTTCGAAGAAGGGGCGCGCCGCGAAAACCGCTAGCGGGAAGCGGAGCATGACCGCCGACAGCCCCACGCCGCCGACGGCCCTACCGATGGCCATCCCCGTAGGCGCCCGATTCATCGGGCGATAAGCTCCCACAGCCGGCCAGGGGCAAGAAACATGGCACGCGGCGCTCGTGCAGCGGCAACCCCGGCCAATGCAAGACGTCCTAGCCGTCAGCCAGCACGAAGTCGATCCGCCCGGTTTCGAGATCGGCCTTCACCAGTTCCACCTGCAGGCGGTCACCGAGGCGATAGCGTTTCGCAGTGCGCTCGCCAAGCATCAGATGCCGGGCGCTGTCGTACTTGAAGTAATCTTCACCGAGCTCGGAAACGTGCACCAAGCCCTCGACATAGACCTCGTCGAGGGCGACAAACACGCCGAAAGGCACCACCGCGGCAATCGTTCCGGCGAAGGTTTCACCGATTCGGTCACGCATGTAGTAACACTTCAGCCAGTTGCTGACATCGCGCGTCGCCTCGTCGGCACGGCGCTCGGTCTGCGAGCAGTGCATGCCGATCTCGGCCCACTTGCCCGGCGCATAGCTGCTGCCGGCGAGCGCCGCCTTGATCGAACGATGCACCAGGAGGTCCGGATAGCGCCGGATGGGTGAAGTGAAATGCGTGTAATGCTCGTAGGAAAGGCCGAAATGGCCGACATTGTCGGGGCTGTACTGAGCTTGCCGCAGTGAGCGCAGCATCACCGTCTGCAGCAACTGCGCGTCCGGACGGCCCTGGATACTGGCCAGCAACTCGGCATAGTCGCTGGCCGTCGGATCGTCGCCGCCACCCAGACCGATGGCGAACTCCTTGAGGAAATTGCGCAAGGCCGCGAGTTTCTCCGGCGTCGGCCCTTCGTGAATGCGGTACAGACAGGGCTGCTGCCCGGCCTGTAGAAATCCCGAGGCGCAGACATTGGCTGCCAGCATGCACTCTTCGATCACGCGGTGCGCATCGTTGCGGTGCACCGGGACGATGCGCTCGATCTTGCCCTGCTCGTTGAACATCATCATCGTCTCGATGGTTTCGAAATCGATGGCACCGCGCTTGCCGCGCGCTTCGTTCAAGACCTTGAACAAGGCATAGAGCGCCTGCAGCTGTGGCTGCAGGCGGCGATGAACCTCGCTCTCGGGCTGCGCCGTCCCGGTCAGCCAGTTCCAGACCTGGTCATAGGTCAAACGTGCGTGCGAGCGAAAAACCGCTTCATAGAATTCGTAGTGGCCGATCACGCCGCGGTCGTCGATCGCCATATCGCAGACCATCGCCAGACGATCGCAGTCGGGGTTCAGGGAACACAGGCCATTCGAGAGCTTTTCCGGCAGCATCGGAATCACCCGGCGTGGGAAATAGACCGAATTGCCGCGCTCCATGGCTTCACGATCGAGCGCTGTCCCGGGCCGCACATAGTGGCTGACGTCGGCAATAGCCACCACCAGGCGCCAGCCAGCGCCCTTGCGCTCGGCGAAAACGGCATCGTCGAAATCCCTTGCCGTCTCGCCATCGATGGTCACCAGGGGTAGCGCGCGCAGATCCCTTCTTCCTTCGCCGTCGGCGGGACGGAGCGTGTCCGGCAGTGCCGCCGCCTCGGCGAGGGCGCCATTGGAGAACTCGAAGGGCAACTCGTGCTTGCGCAAGGCGATTTCTATCTCCATGCCCGGATCGGCGTAATTGCCGAGCACTTCGACGATACGTCCGATCGGCTTCGAATGGCGGTCCGGTTGCTCGATGATCTCGACGGTAACCACCTCGCCCGTGCGCACGCCGCTCCTGCTGTCCGGCGTCACCAGAATGTCCTGGTTGATGCGCCGATTCTCGGGAACGACCAGGGTAATCCCGTGCTCGACCAACACCCGGCCAACGACTCTGCTGTTCGCCCGTTCGAGCACTTCGACGATCACGCCTTCGCGGCGCCCCCTGCGGTCGACGCCCACGACACGCACCAGCGCATGGTCGCCGTGCAGTACCTTGGACATCTGCCTGGCTTCGAGAAACAGATCCTCGCCGGCATCGTCGGGAACCAGAAAGCCGTAACCATCCGGGTGTCCCTCGATACGGCCGGCAATCAGGCTGGCGCGTTCGGGCAGAATGAAGGAGCCCTTGCGGTTACGCAGCAGCTGCGCTTCACGCTCCATCGCCCGCAAGCGGCGCTGCAGGAGCTCCAGCTCGTGCTTGCGAATGTCGAGCAAGACGCACAGC
>LBIU01000525.1 GCA_000987445.1 Candidatus Accumulibacter adiacens
CGCCAGGACATCTGGACGCTGCGGAAGACGCGTTCGGGGTGCGGCATCATGATCGTGAAACGGCCGTCGGCGGTGGTCAGGCCAGTGATGCCGGCTGGCGAGCCGTTCGGGTTGTCCGGATAGCGCTCGCTCGGCTGTCCAGCGGAGTCGACGTACCGCATCGCCACCCGTGCGCGTTCCTGTTGCTCGGGCGAGGCGAACAGTGCGCGTCCCTCACCGTGCGAGACGACCACCGGTAGCCGGCTGCCGGCCATGCCGGCGAAGAAGACGGACGGCGATTCGGGGACTTCGACCAGGGAAAAGCGCGCTTCGAACTGCTCGACGCGGTTGCGCTCGAAACGTGGCCAGGCGTCGGCGCCGGGGATCATTTCCTTGAGCGCACTCATCATCTGGCAGCCGTTGCAGACGCCGAGGGCGAAGCTGTCCGGGCGGGCGAAGAAGGCCGCGAAGCGGTCACGTGCGCGCTCGTTGAAGAGAATCGTTCTCGCCCAGCCCTGGCCGGCGCCGAGGACATCGCCATAGGAAAAGCCGCCGCAGGCGACGGCGCCCTTGAAGTCGGCGAGGGTGACGCGGGCGGAGAGGATGTCGCTCATGTGCACGTCGATGGCGGCGAAGCCGGCGCGATCGAAAGCCGCGGCCATCTCGACGTGCCCGTTGACCCCCTGTTCGCGCAGGATGGCCACGCGCGGGCGCGCGCCGCTGTTGATCATTGGCGCCGCGATGTCGTCGTTGGGATCGAAAGAAAGCGCTACGGAAAGACCGCTGTCGGTGGTGTCGAGGATGCGGTCGTAAGCCTGCTGCGCGCATTCCGGGTTGTCGCGCAACTGCTGCATGCGGAAGCTGGTTTCCGACCAGGCGCGTTGCAGCTCGACCCGTGGCTCGGCGAGCACCGCCTTGGCATTGCGGATGATGCGCACCTGGTCCCAGGGGTTGGGAGCACCGATGAACTGGCTGCAGGCGCCAAGCCCGGCGGCCCGCAGAATGCCCATCACCTGGCTGCGTTCGCTGCGGCGAATCTGCAGCACGGCACCAAGCTCCTCGCTGAACAGCGCGCGCATCAGCAACTCGAAGGAACGCCCGCCGAGCAGGTCCGGGCGCTTCTCGTTGCCGTCGACGTCGTTGATCAGCGGGTCGTAGCACAGGCTGTCGGTATCGATCGACACACCGCAGTGCGCAGCGAAGGCCATTTCGCAGACGGTGGCGAAGAGGCCGCCGTCGGAGCGGTCGTGGTAGGCGAGCAGCCGGTTCTCGGCGGCCAACTCGCGGATGGCGGCGAAGAAAGCTGCCAGGCGGGCCGGGTCGTCGACGTCCGGCGCTTCGCTGCCGGTGGCGTTGAACACCTGCGCCAGCGCCGAACCGCCGAGGCGGTTGCGGCCGCCGCCGAGGTCGATCAGCAGCAGATCGGTCTCGCCGGCGTCGAGGACCAGTTGCGGGGTCAGCGTCCGGCGCGCGTCCTGCACGCGCGCAAAGCCGGTGACGATCAGCGACAAGGGCGAGACGACCTGCTTCTGTTCGCCCGCTTTTTCGCCCGCGACTTCCTGCCAGGCGGTGCGCATCGACAGCGAATCCTTGCCCACCGGGATGGCAACGCCGATCTGCTGGCAGAGGTCGGAGACGGCGCGCACGGTGTCGAAGAGGCGCGCGTCTTCGCCGGGGAAACCGGCAGCAGCCATCCAGTTGGCCGACAGCTTGACGTCGCCGAGCGCGGCGATGTCTGCCGCGGCGATGTTGGTAATCGCCTCGCCGACCGCCATGCGCCCGGAAGCGGGCGCATCGAGCACCGCCAGGGGTGTGCGTTCGCCGATCGCGAAAGCTTCGCCGAGATAGCCGTCAAAAGCCATCAGCGTCACCGCCACGTCGGCGCACGGGACCTGCCATGGTCCGACCATCTGGTCGCGCGCCGTCAGGCCGCCGACGCTGCGGTCGCCGATACTGATCAGGAAAGTCTTGTCGGCCACCGCCGGCAGGCGCAGCACACGACCGGCCGCTTCTCTGAGATCCACGGCGGTGGCGTCGAAAGGCACGCCCAGTGGCGGCAGATGGGTGACCGTGCGCGTCATCCGTGGCGGCTTGCCGAGCAGCGCCTCCATGTCCATGTCGACCGGCTGGTTGCCGAAATGGCTGTCGGCGACGAGCAGGCGCTTCTCGCGGGTGGTCGTGCCGACGACCGCGAAGGGGCATCGCTCGCGCTCGCAGAGCGCGCTGAATTCGGCCAGGCGATCGGGTGCGATGGCCATCACGTAACGTTCCTGGGCCTCGTTGCACCAGATTTCGGCCGGTGACATCCCTGGTTCCTCGATGTTCACCGCGCGCAGTTCGAAGCGCGCGCCGCAGCCGGCGCCGTGCGCCAGTTCGGGCAGGGCGTTGGAAATGCCGCCGGCGCCGACGTCATGCACCGAGAGGATCGGATTGCCATCGCCGGCTGCCGAACCGTCGCCGGTGGGCGCTCCCAGCTGCCAGCAACGGTCGATGACTTCCTGCGCGCGGCGCTGGATTTCCGGGTTGCCGCGTTGCACCGAGGCAAAGTCGAGATCGGCGGTGTTGCTGCCGGTCGTCATCGAGCTGGCCGCGCCACCGCCGAGGCCGATCAGCATGCCGGGGCCGCCGATCTGGATCAGCAGGCTGCCGGCGGGCAGCGTTGCGGACTTGAACGACTGGCTGGCGGCGATGCTGCCGAC
>LBIU01000526.1 GCA_000987445.1 Candidatus Accumulibacter adiacens
GCACTGCTGCTTGCACTGCTGCTTGCACCGCTCGCGGCCCTCGCCGGCGCGCAGAAGTACGAACCGTTGTCAGCCAGTGTGCATGGCGCATTGTCGCGCTCGGTGTCCGACCGCGCGCCGCAGCACAGCTCTTTCGAGGACTCGGCGGTGGCTAACGACTGGCTCGCCGAGATGTCGGGGCGTCTCGCCAAGCGCATTCCCGACCGCGTCGCGCGGCTGGAATTCCTGCGCTCGGTGCACTACGAAGCGACCCGTGCCGGTCTTGACCCGCAGCTGGTTCTTGGTCTGATCCAGGTCGAAAGTGGCTTCAAGAAGTACGCTGTATCGAGCGCCGGCGCACGCGGCTTCATGCAGGTGATGCCGTTCTGGGTCCAGCTGGTCGGGCGCAGTGAAGACAATCTCTTCCATCTGCGCACCAATCTACGCTACGGATGCACCATCCTTCGCCATTACCTCGATATCGAGCGCGGCGACCTCTACCGCGCGCTTGGCCGCTACAACGGCAGCCTCGGTCAGGCGACCTACCCGAACTTGGTGCGCGCCGCCTGGCACGGCAAGTGGAAGTACACCCCGAGCGCGCTGGCGCTGCGCTGAGCTGACGCCCGGTTTTTCCCAGGCATCGCGCCGGGCCCGGCTCCCGGCCGCTGCGTCGCTGCCGTCCCACGCTACGCCCGGCAGCGAGCCTCAGGCCTCATTCCTCGCGCCCGCGGCGCTCAGCGCATCCCTGGCATCATCCCTTTCAGGCCGCGCATCAGCTGGCCGATGCCGCCCTTGGAGAACTGTTTCATCATCTTCTGCGTCTGCTCGAACTGCTTCAGCAGGCGATTGACTTCCTGCACCTGAACCCCGGCACCGATGGCGATGCGGCGCTTGCGCGCGGCCTTGAGCAGCTCCGGGTTGAGCCGTTCGCTCGGGGTCATCGAGTTGATGATCCCTTCGATGCGGGCCACCGCCTTCTCCTCGCCACCCGCCGGCAACTGGCCGGCCGCCTGCGAGAACTGCGCCGGCAGCTTCTCCATCATTGACGACAGGCCGCCCATCTTGCGCATCTGGCTGATCTGGCCCTTGAAGTCGTTGAGGTCGAAGCCTTTGCCTGATTTCAGTTTCTTGGCGAAGTCGACCGCCTGTTGCTCGTCGATGCCCTTCTTCGCATCTTCGATCAGCGACAGCACGTCGCCCATCCCGAGGATTCGCGACGCCATGCGTTCCGGGTGGAAAGCCTCGAGCCCGGTGAGTTTCTCGCCGACGCCGGCGTACTTGATCGGTTTGCCGGTGACGTGCCGTACCGACAGCGCCGCGCCACCACGCGCATCACCGTCGAGCTTGGTGAGGATGATGCCGGTCAGCGGCAGGGCTTCACTGAAGGCCTTGGCGGTGTTGATCGCATCCTGACCGAGCATGGC
>LBIU01000056.1 GCA_000987445.1 Candidatus Accumulibacter adiacens
TCCTGACCAAGAAGGACACCAAGACCAAGCGCCAGTTGCGCGGGATGACCGAAGTTCATGCATCTGACAAGGCCATGGTTCGTTCCATGATGCCTTACGCTTGAGGAGATAAGAGATGCCCCGAGTTAAACGCGGTGTAACCGCGCACGCCCGCCACAAGAAGATCCTCGCCCTGGCCAAGGGTTATCGCGGTCGCCGCAAGAACGTCTATCGTGTCGCCAAGCAGGCGGTGATGAAGGCGGGTCAGTATGCCTATCGTGACCGCCGCCAGCGCAAGCGTCAGTTTCGCAGTCTCTGGATCGCCCGTATCAACGCTGCGGCCAGGGAACTGGGCATGAAGTACAGCACCTTCATGAATGGCCTCAAGAAGGCACAGATTGAAGTGGATCGCAAGGTGCTCGCCGATCTGGCTGTTTTCGACAAGCCGGCTTTTGCCGCTCTGGCCGTGCAGGCCAAGGCCCAGCTCGACGCCTGAGCTCGTCCCGTGTCAAGAAAGGAGGCGTCAGCCTCCTTTTTTTCGGTGAACCATGCATAACTTCGATCAAATAGTCCAAGCCGCGTCGGCCGCCTTCGCGGCGACCGACGATCCCGATGCCCTGGAGCAAATCAAAGCCAGCTATCTTGGCAAGAGCGGCCAGATTACCGCCTTGCTGAAGGGCTTGGGCAAGCTTCCTGCAGACGAGCGCAAGAGCGTCGGTGCGAGTATCAATCGCGCCAAGGACGCTGTCGAAGCGGCGCTCAACGCGCGCCGCGAGGCGCTTCGCGAGATGGCCCTGGCCGCCCGACTGGCGGAAGAGTCGCTGGACGTCACCCTGCCGGGTCGAGGCCAGCTGCGCGGGGGCCTGCATCCGGTGACGCGGACGCTGGAGCGCATCGAGGCCTTGTTCGGCGCGATCGGCTTCGCTGTCGCCGACGGCCCGGAAATCGAGGCCGACTTCCAGAACTTCACGGCCCTCAATACGCCGGCAGATCATCCCGCCCGTTCGATGCACGATACCTTCTACCTGCAGGACGAGTCAGGAGGCGTTGCCGAGAACGTCCTGTTGCGCACGCATACCAGCCCGATTCAGGTGCGCTACATGCAGGCGCATGTCGCCCGCCATGCAAGCGCGGAATCGATGCCGGAAATCCGCGTGATCGCTCCGGGGCGTGTCTATCGCGTCGATTCCGACGCCACGCATTCGCCGATGTTCCACCAGGTCGAAGGGCTGTGGGTCGGCGAGCGGGTCAGCTTTGCCGACCTGAAGGGCATCATCGGCGATTTCCTGCGCCGCTTTTTCGAGAGCGACGACCTGCAGGTCCGTTTCCGTCCCTCGTTCTTTCCCTTCACCGAGCCGTCGGCAGAAATCGACATGGCCTTCATGAGCGGTGCCCTCAAGGGTCGCTGGCTGGAGATCGCCGGTTGCGGCATGGTTCATCCGAACGTCTTGCGCCACGTCGGCATCGACCCCGAGAAGTACATCGGTTTTGCCTTTGGCATGGGACCGGACCGGCTGACGATGCTGCGCTACGGCGTCAATGACCTGCGTCTGTTCTACGACGGTGACCTGCGCTTCCTGCGCCAGTTCGTCTAAGCGCGGCCTGTGGCCCATTCGTCGACCATGTCTTCTCCCGAGTTCTCGCGTTCATGAAATTTTCAGAATCCTGGCTTCGCAGCTTCGTCGACCCGCTATGTTCGGGCGGCGAATTTTCGCATCTGTTGACCATGGCCGGTCTCGAGGTAGAGGACGAAGAAACCGTCGCCCCGGCCTTCGAAAAAGTGGTCGTCGCGCAGGTGCTCGACGTCGAAAAGCACCCGGATGCAGACCGCCTCAATGTCTGCCGCGTCGATATCGGTGGTGGCGAGACGCGGCAGATTGTCTGCGGGGCGCCAAACGCGGCTGCCGGGATCAAGGTGCCGTGCGCGCTGCCCGGTGCCGAACTACCGGGTGGCTTCACGATCAAGGTCGCCGAGGTGCGTGGCGTCGCCTCGTCGGGAATGCTCTGCTCGGCCAAGGAGCTCGGTATTGCCGAAGATGCCGCAGGCCTGCTCTTGCTGAGCGCCGATGCGTCGGTCGGCGAGGATATCCGTCGCCATCTCGATCTCGACGACCGCCTGTTGACCCTCAAGCTGACGCCGAATCGGGCGGACTGCCTGTCGCTGGAAGGTGTTGCCCGCGAGGTCGCCGCACTGACCGGGACAGCCGCGTGCTTTACGCCGGTCGACGAGGTCGACGTGTCGATCGCCACGGCACGGGCCATCGTTCTCGATGCTCCGGAAGCCTGTCCACGCTACTGCGGGCGGGTGATTGCCGGGGTCGACGCCGCGGCGCCGACCCCGGACTGGATGAGTCGTCGCCTCGAGCGCAGCGGCATCCGGCCGATTTCCGCCCTGGTCGATATCACCAACTACGTGATGCTCGAAGTCGGGCAGCCGTTGCACGCTTTTGACAACAGTCGCCTGCACGGCGCCATTCATGTGCGCATGGCGCGCGCTGGCGAAGAGATCACTCTCCTCAATGAGCAGACCCTGGAGCTCCAGGACGATGTGCTGCTGATTGCCGATGAGCAGCGACCGCTGGCGATGGGCGGGGTGATGGGCGGCGAGGAAAGCGGCATCAGCCTGGCCACCAGCGAGTTGTTCCTCGAGTCGGCCTTTTTCGCGCCGACGGCGATCGCCGGTCGCGCTCGTCGTTACAGCTTTGTCTCCGACGCCTCGCATCGCTTCGAGCGCGGCGTCGATTTCGGCGGCACGCGGCGCGCGCTCGAACGTGCGACGCGCCTGGTTCTCGATATCTGCGGCGGTCAGGCCGGCCCGGTGAGCGAAGCGCTGGCGATCCTGCCGGAGCGGCACGAGGTTCGCCTGCGTCCGGCGCGCGTCGCCAAGGTGCTCGGAATCGCGCTCGATGCAGAATACATCGGCGCCCTTTTTTCGCGCCTCGCCCTGCCGTTTCGCAGGGACGCCGAGGATTTCATCGTCACCCCCCCGAGTTACCGCTTCGACATCGAGATCGAGGAAGACCTGATCGAAGAGCTGGCTCGCTTGCACGGCTACGAAAACATCCCGGCGACCTCGCCGACGGGCCTGCTGGCGATGTTGCCACAGACCGAGCAGGCGCGGCCATTGGCGCGTGTTCGCCAGATCGTCGCCGATTGCGGCTATCAGGAGGTGGTCAACTTCGCGTTCGTCGAAGAGGCCTGGGAGCGTGATTTTGCCGACAATGGCGTACTGATTCGTTTGGCCAATCCGATTGCCAGTCAGCTGAGTGTGATGCGCTCGACGCTGATCGGTGGTCTCGTCGCCAATGTCGCCAGCAACCTCAAGCGGCGACAGGCGCGGGCGCGCTTTTTCGAGACCGGGCGGTGTTTCTTCCGCGACCCGCAGGGGGAGCCGGTGGCTGGCTTCCGTCAGCCGTGGAAACTCGCGGCACTGGCTTACGGTAGCGCATTTCCCGAGCAGTGGGCTTGTGCCGCACGCAAGGTCGATTTCTTCGATGTCAAGGGCGATCTCGAGCGCCTGCTGGCGCCGCGTATCGCCCGCTTCGAGAGCGCACAGCATCCGGCTCTGCACCCCGGGCGCAGTGCGCGTGTGCTGGTCGACGGCCAGGCCATCGGCTTCCTCGGCGAACTCCATCCGCAGTGGCAGCAAAAATACGAACTGCCGCTGGCACCGGTGCTCTTCGAAGTTGACCTGGATGCCGTGGTCATGGCTAGCCTGGCGCAATATGCAGAAGTGTCGCGCCAACCACCCGTCATACGCGATATGGCTATTGTGGTCGATCAGGCGCTCGATTTGCAGCCCCTGATCGACGCTATGATCAGCAATCGTCCGGAAATCGTTCGAGAAATCAATCTCTTCGACGTCTATGTCGGGCGCGGGGTCGAGGCTGGAAAGAAAAGCCTTGCCTTCCGGATAATGATGCAAGATACTCGAAAGACATTACAGGAAATCGAAGTCGAGGCCGCCATGCAGCATCTGGTCGCCTATCTGCAAGAGACATTTGCGGCGCAGCTTCGGGTCTGAGAGAGGGGGGGTATGACGCTTACCAAGGCAGAACTCGCCGATTTTCTGTTTGAGAAGGTCGGCTTAAACAAGCGCGAGGCCAAGGACATGGTCGAGGCCTTTTTCGAAGAGATCCGCAATGCGCTGGAACGGGGCGATGGCGTCAAGCTCTCCGGATTCGGCAATTTCCAATTGCGCGACAAACCGCAGCGGCCGGGCCGCAATCCCAAGACCGGCGAAGAAATCCCGATCACCGCACGACGCGTGGTCACTTTTCATGCCAGCCAGAAACTGAAGGCCGAGGTGGAGCACGCTTATGATGGAAGCCAGTCCTAGAGACAATGGCAATGAGCCATTGCCGGCCATACCGGCCAAGCGTTACTTCACGATTGGCGAGGTGAGCGAGCTGTGTGGTGTCAAGCCGCACGTCTTGCGCTATTGGGAGCAGGAGTTTGCGCAACTCAAGCCGGTCAAGCGCCGCGGCAACCGGCGTTACTATCAACATCACGAAGTTCTCCTGGTGCGTCGCATCCGGGAGCTTCTCTACAGCCAGGGTTTCACGATCAGCGGCGCTCGCAATCGGCTCGAAGACGCCGAGCCGCAGGCGGCGAGCAAGGACTCTGCATCGAGCAATGAACTGCTGCGTGCCGAACTTCTGAGCATCGCAGAAATGCTGCGGCCGGAAGGGCGCTGACGACGATTTCGGTTATAATGCGCAGCTTGTCGGGGCGTGGCGCAGCCTGGTAGCGCACTTGCATGGGGTGCAAGGGGTCCCGAGTTCGAATCCCGGCGCCCCGACCAAAAGAATCA
>LBIU01000527.1 GCA_000987445.1 Candidatus Accumulibacter adiacens
CAGGAAACCACCAGCACCTTCTTCTTCTGCGTTTCGCGCAACAGCTTCGCCAGCTTGCCGACGGTGGTCGTCTTGCCGGCTCCCTGCAGGCCGGCCATGAGCATCACTGCCGGTGGCTGCGTGGCCATGTTCAGGCCCGCGTGCTCCTCGCCCATGAGCTTGGTCAGCTCACGGTGGACGACGCCGATCAGGGCCTGACCGGGACTCAGCGAGCCGATCACTTCCTCGCCGATCGCTTTCTCGCGCACCGCGGCGATCAGGTCCTTGATGGCGGGCAAAGCGACGTCGGCTTCGAGCAAGGCGAGGCGAACTTCGCGTAGCGCATCGCCAATATTGGCTTCGGTCAGGCGCGCTTCACCGCGCAGCGTCTTCATGACGCGGGCAAGACGTTGGGTCAGGTTGTCGAGCATTTGGATTCCGGCTTGGTGTAAACTCAAAAGATGCCGGACATTCTACTGCACCTTCTCCCACACATCGTTTCAGCGCTGATCTACGCGGCGATGGGCGTGCATTTCTGGCATACGCGCTGGCGTGAAAGCGACCGCCCACTGGTCAGCTTGCCGATGCAGGGCTGGGAGCGCGGGGTCCTCTTCGGCGCCCTGCTGATCCAGGGTTTCGGGCTCTACCAGGGGCTGTTCAGCGCCGGAGGCATGCGCTTCTCGTTCAGTTTTGCGATGTCGCTGATGCTCTGGCTGGCGGTCCTCATCTACTGGCTGGAGAGTTTCCGCTCGCGCATGGACGGGCTGCAGCCGATGGTCCTGCCTCTGGCCGCCCTCGGCGCGCTGTCGCCGGCCCTGTTTCCGCAACTGCGGGTCATTGCACACGCCGGCGCCTGGGGTTTCCAGCTGCATTTTCTGACCGCGATGCTGGCCTACAGTCTGTTCACCCTTTCCGCTCTGCACGCCATCTTCATGGGCTTCGCCGAGCGCAAGCTGCATCAGCGAGCGTTCACCAAGAGCCTGGCCAGTCTGCCGCCAATCCTGACCATGGAAGCGCTGCTCTTTCGCATGATCACCGTCGCCTTTCTGTTGCTCACCGTGGCGCTGCTCAGTGGCGTGATGTTCTCCGAAGTCATTTTCGGCAAGGCCATGGTCCTCGACCACAAGACCTTGTTCGCCTTCGCTTCCTGGGCGATCTTTGCCGCGCTGCTGGTCGGCCGTCGCGTCTACGGCTGGCGCGGTCGCATCGCCCTGCGCTGGACCCTGGCCGGATTTCTGGTGCTGCTGCTGGCCTACATGGGCAGCCGTTTCGTCGCCGAAGTCCTCTTGCATCGCTTCTGAGCCAGTATCCGTACGCTCTAACTCGTGCGCGTCTGTGCGAGTATTTCACCGGCAGAGCATCGCCATCCCTTTCGAATGACATACCGAGGAGTATCAGCATGGACAAAGCAGCGAATCCGGTCGGATGGTTCGAGATTTACGTGTCCGACATGACGCGTGCGCGCGATTTCTACACGGCCGTTTTCGGTCGTGAGTTGACAGCGCTGCCGGAAATCGGCGACGAGGGTGAGATGTACGCTTTTTCCTGGGTCGAGGGTGGGGCGGGCGCTGCCGGTGCGCTGGTGCGGCACCCGATGAACGGGCCGGGGAAGGGGGGCACGATGGTCTATTTCAACTGCGACGACGCCAACAACGAAGCCGAGCGCGCGGTCGAGGCGGGTGGTCGGCTCATCCAGCCGAAGGTGGCGATCGGCCAATACGGGCATATCGCGCTGGTCCAGGATACCGAAGGCAACATCATCGGCCTGCACTCGATGCAGTAGGGCAGGCACCCTGCGCGGTGTTCTTGCCGGGCAGGGTCGTGTTGTTGGCCCAGGCCGCTTGTCGACGGCGGCCGCCGACGACGAGCTCCCCCTCGACGAAAACCTCGCGGAGTGCTTCCGATGCAGCAGATTCTTCTCTACGGCGATTCCCTGTCCTGGGGAATCATTCCCGAAACGCGGCGTCGGCTGGGTTTCGACGAGCGCTGGCCGGGGGTGATGGAAAACGCGCTCAATGCCGACGCGCGCCGGGTGCGCATCGTCGAGGACTGCCTCAACGGTCGCCGCACGGTCTGGGACGATCCCTTCAAGCC
>LBIU01000528.1 GCA_000987445.1 Candidatus Accumulibacter adiacens
TGCCGCCGCCAGCAGGCGCAACTCGCCACCGCGCGCATCACGGCGCAGCATGCGCCAGGAAAAGGAGAACAGCGGGCCGAGCTTCATTCCGACAAGGTACAAGATTCACCGCGCGCGGCACAAGAAAAAGCGGGCGCCCCTTGTCACGATCCGGGGAAACTCGCCAGCCTCATGATCGTTAGCGCCTATTCTGATAGAGGGGTGTTAGACTAAGTCCCTGCGAAAGCTGGGGAAACGACGTGATGGGCAAGTTCCGCGTTCAGGCATGCTGCTTGCTGCTTCTGGCACTGGCCAGCGGCGTGCAGGCAGAAAGCGGCGAGCGTGTCCTGCGCGTCGCCGTTCTCACCAACTCTCCGCCCATGTCCTACACCGATCAAACGGGCAAGCCGGCAGGTTTCAACATTGGCGTGGCGCGCGCCTTGTGCGCGGAAATGCAGGTCCGCTGCGAGCTGACCGTCGTCGAACTTGCCGATGTGGTCGATGCGGTCGCTGCCGGCAAATTTGACTTTTCCGCAGTCAGTTTGCTGGCCACGCCAGCGCGCCAGGCGAAGGTCCTGTTCACCAAGCCGTACTACCGCTCGAACAGCATCTGGTTTGCCCAGGCGGGCGTCGAGCCGGGCGCCGCGATCGCCCGCGTCGCGGCCGTCGCGGGCAGCGCGCAATACCGCTACGCCAAGGCGCAGGGCTGGCAGGTCAGCACGGTCGATCATCACTCCGACTTCCCGGCACTGCTGCAGGCAGGGAAAGTCAACGCGGTGCTGATTCCGATGGCCACCTCCCTGACCTTGCGCGAGCACCCCTCTATTCAGCCACTCGGGCTGGAAACAACGGTCCTGCAAGCACCCGAATTGAGCGGCGACGTGTGCTACAGCGTCGATCCGCGAAATCCGGAATTGCGCGACCGCATCAACGCCGCCTTCGACCAGATCAAGCGCGATGGGCGCTTCGATCGCCTGAACACCGAGCACCTTCCCTTCCGCCTGCAATAGTCGAGGTAACGACCGTTGGCCGCTCTCCGCTGCGCACGAAACCGTTTTCCGGCTGGCCGTTCCGCCATCTGCGGCAGGCTCGGCGTTCTCTGCTGCGCCGCTCTGCTCTGGGCGGGCGGCGCCGTTGCGCTGGAGTTGCAGGTGGCGATTGCGCGTGGGACGGTGCCGGAAGCGCCGGCCAATGCTCAGGCGGCGCCCAAACGGGCGACACTGCTGGCGGATTTCAACTTCGCTCTGGCCCGCGAAATCTGCCGCCGGCTGAGCGCCAAATGCAGCTATACCTATCAGCCCTTCGCCGAGATCATCCCCGGAATCGAGGACAAGCGCTT
>LBIU01000057.1 GCA_000987445.1 Candidatus Accumulibacter adiacens
TCCATCGGCGTCTGCGCTGCCGCTTTGCTGAAGGCGCGCGCGCTGTCCGGAATCTCGTCGCGTGTTGCGCTCATGACCGGGCAACACCCTTCCTTCGCCATGCAAAAAGGGTAATGACCATGGATGGTTTCTTGCTGTTGTTGGGACGCGCTGTCGGCTTTGCTGGCGTGCTGCTGTGTGTCATCGCTGGTGTCGCACGTCTCATCGGCAATTTCTGGCTGGCTGGCTTCGAGCTGGGAACGCTGCTGCAGGCGGGTATTGCCGGCGTCGGTATTGGCTGCTTCCTGCTGTTGGTCGCGCAAGGACGCACGGAGGCTTCCGTGCGCTCGCGCCGATGATCCCGGCAATCGGCCGGGGGCTTGGCGCCGGAGGATTTTCTGCCTGAAGATCAGGCGCATTCCTTAAGCCCTGAATCGCCTCTGGCTGGCGGTATACTGGCAGGCTATTCAATTGCACTGGTCTGCCATGTCAAAGCCGAAGAACATCGGTTTCGTTTCGCTAGGGTGTCCGAAAGCGCTTGTCGATTCCGAACAAATTCTCACCAAGCTGCGCGCCGAAGGCTATCTGATCTCGCCGTCCTATGAAGGCGCCGATCTGGTGGTCGTCAATACCTGCGGCTTCATCGACGCCGCGGTGGAGGAATCGCTCGACGCCATCGGCGAGGCCTTGAGCGAAAACGGCAAGGTGATCGTCACCGGTTGCCTGGGGGCCAGGGAAGAGGTGATTCGCAAGGCGCACCCGCAGGTGCTGGCGGTCACCGGCCCGCATGCCGCCGACGAGGTCTTGCGGCATGTGCATGCGCATCTGCCGCAGCCGCACGACCCCTTCACCAGCCTGGTGCCGCCGCAGGGAATCAAGCTGACGCCGCAGCATTTCGCCTATTTGAAGATTTCCGAAGGCTGCAATCACAGTTGCACCTTCTGCATCATCCCGTCGATGCGTGGCCCGCTGGTCAGCCGCCCGATCGGCGACCTGCTGCAGGAAGCAAAGCATCTGGCCGACGCCGGTGTGCGGGAGTTGCTGGTCATCTCGCAGGACACCAGCGCCTATGGTGTCGATGTCAAGTATCGAACCGGCTTTGCCAGCGGCCGGCCGCTGCGTACCCGCTTGCGCGAGCTCTGCGAAGCGCTGGGTGAACTCGGGATCTGGGTGCGTCTGCACTACGTTTATCCGTATCCGAGTGTGGACGCCTTGCTACCGTTGATGGCCGAAGGAAAAATCCTGCCCTACCTCGACGTGCCTTTCCAGCATGCCAGTGCCCGCGTGCTGAAGGCGATGAAGCGACCGGCGAGCGCCGAGAACAATCTCGAGCGGCTTCGCGCATGGCGTGCGGCGTGTCCGGATATCACGGTGCGCAGCACTTTCATTACCGGTTTTCCGGGGGAGAGCGAAGCCGAGTTCGAGGAGTTGCTGGCATTCATCAAAGAGGCGCGTCTGGATCGCGTCGGCTGCTTTGCCTATTCGGCAGTGGACGGTGCGACGGCCAATGCGCTGCCCGGCGCGGTGGCCGAGGAAGTTCGCGAGGAGCGCAAGCGGCGCTTGATGGAAATGCAGGAGGATATCTCGGCCGAGTTGCTGGCGGCGAAGATCGGGCGCGAGATCGAGGTCCTGGTCGACGAGGTCGACGAGGACGGAACGATTGCCCGCTCGGGGGCGGATGCGCCCGAGATCGATGGCCTGGTTTTCGTCAACGGATACTTTGATGCTGAACCCGGCGACTTCCTGCGCGTGCGTGTGGTCGATGCCGACGAGCACGACCTTTACGCCGAGCCTGTCGCCAGCGCCGCCTGAGGACCCAGGCCTTCGCTCTTCCTGGCGGTCAATGAAAATTGCGACTTGTCGTCGGCAGGCGGCCAAGCAGTGCAGACAGATCGACGAGCCGCTTGGCCACCAGATGGACGACCCGACCTTCGCGTTGCACCTGTCCGAGAATGCCGAGCAGACGGGCGCCGAGCAATTCCTGGCGCTGTTGCTCGACCAGTCGCGAGTGCACGACAATGTTGGCCAGCCCGGTTTCGTCTTCCAGGGTCACAAAAACGATTCCGCTGGCGGTGCCCGGCCGTTGCCGGCAGGTGACGATTCCGGCGGCACGCGCGAGTTGCCGGTCGGCTGCATTCTGCAGTTCGCTGGCGGAAATGAAGCGCTGCGCGCTGAGTTGGCGACGCAGTAGCGTCAGGGGATGGCGGCCGAGGGTGAAGCCGGTGGCGGCGTAGTCGGCAATCAGTTCCGCGGCTTCGGAGGGCGTGGCCAGTGCGGCAGCGGCTTCCGCTGGCACGATGCTGCCCAGCAGATCGAGTTGACTCTTGGCTCTCTTGGGCAGCTTGGTGCCAGCGGCTAACCAGGCGGCCTGCCGACGATGGCCGGCGAGACTGGCCAGAGCGCCGGCAGCGGCGAGCCGCGCGAGTTCCTTCTCTGTCAGCTGTGCGCGGGTGGCAAGATCGGCAACGCTGTGCAGCGCTTGCTGTTGGCGGGCTTCGAGCAGACGCGTGGCAGCGGCCTGCGGCAGGCCGGAAATACTGCTCAGACCGAGGCGGACGGCAGGCGCGCCGGTCACCGTATCTGGTGCGCAGAGGGCGTTTTCGAGGCGCGCTTCCCAGGCGCTGTCGCTGACCGTCACCGGTCGTACCTCGACGCCATGCCGGCGGGCGTCCTGCAGCAATTGCGAGGGCGAGTAGAAGCCCATCGGCTGGCTGTTGAGCAGGGCGCAGAGAAACGCTGCCGGATGGTGGCGTTTGAGCCAGGCCGAGACGTACACCAGCAGGGCGAAGGAGGCGGCGTGTGATTCGGGGAAACCATATTCGCCGAAACCGCGAATCTGCGCGAAGACGCGCTGCGCGAAGGCTTCATCGTGGCCGCGCTGGCGCATGCCGCTGATCAGTTTCTCTTCGAAGGGTTCCAGGCCGCCTTTGCGTCGCCAGGCGGCCATCGCCCGGCGTAGCTGATCGGCTTCGCCGGGGGTGAAGCCGCCGGCGACAACCGCCAGTTGCATCACCTGCTCCTGGAAAATCGGCACCCCGCAGGTGCGCCCGAGCACGGCCGCAATCTCCGGGCGCATCGGCTCGATCGCTTCCTGACCGTGCCGGCGCCGCAGGTAGGGGTGGACCATGTCGCCCTGGATCGGCCCTGGCCTGACCAGCGCCACTTCGATGACCAGATCGTAGAAACTGCGGGGTCTGAGGCGCGGCAGCATGGCCATCTGCGCGCGTGACTCGATCTGGAAGACGCCAATCGTGTCGGCCGCGCAGAGCATGTCGTAGACCGCCGGGTCTTCGGGCGGGACGTCCGGCAAAGCGATGCCGACCAGGTCCAGCGCGCGGTGGATCGCCGAGAGCATGCCCAGCGCCAGGACATCGACTTTCAGCAGCCCGAGGGCGTCGAGATCGTCCTTGTCCCACTGGATGACGGTGCGCTCGGGCATGGTCGCATTTTCGATCGGTACCAGCCGTGCCAGGGGACCGCGCGAGATGACGAAGCCACCGACGTGTTGCGAGAGGTGGCGGGGAAAACCGCGCAGTGCGTCGCTAAGTGCCAGCCATTTGGCGACGCGCGGCGCTTCCGCATCGAGGCCGGCTGCGCGCAGGCGTTCGGGGAGTTGCTCGCGCTTGTCCCACCACGCCATTGAGGCGGTCAGTGCGTCGATCTGGGCGCTGCCGAAGCCGAGCGCGCGGCCGACGTCGCGCAAGGCGCCGCGCGTCCGGTAGGTGATCACGGTTGCCGTCAGAGCCGCGCGTTCTCGTCCGTAGCGGCGATAGAGGTATTGAATCACTTCTTCACGCCGCTGGTGTTCGAAATCGACGTCGATATCCGGCGGTTCACCGCGTTCCCGGGAGATGAAGCGCTCGAAAAGCAGCCGCGAACGAGCCGGGTCGACTTCGGTGATGCCCAGGCAGTAACAAACTGCCGAGTTCGCGGCCGAGCCGCGTCCCTGGCAAAGAATGTTGCGGCGACGGGCGAAATTGACCAGATCGTAGACGGTCAGGAAGTAGGGTTCGTAAGCAAGTTCGCGGATCAGTGCGAGTTCGTGTTCGACGCGCTCGCGGACCGCGGCGGCTTCCCCGCCGGGATAGCGTCGGCGCAGTCCTTTTTCCACTTCGGCGCGCAGGAAGGCCGGCGCCGTCTGGCCGGCGGGCACCACTTCGTCGGGGTACTCGTAGCGCAGTTCGGTGAGCGAGAAATGGCAGCGTGCGGCGATGCGCAGCGTTTCGGCGAGCAGTTCGGGCGGGTAGAGTCGTGCCAGCCGCAGGCGGCTGCGCAGGTGGCGTTCGCCATTGGCAAAGAGCGCCTGGCCGGCGGCAAAGAGGGTGCTCTTCAGGCGGATCGCGGTCAGCGTGTCCTGCAGCGGGCGGCGTGCCCGCCGGTGCATGTGCACGTCGCCAGCGGCGACGGCCGGCAGGCCGCTCGCGGTGGCCAGTTCGAGCAGCATCGCCAGTCGTGTCGCGTCGTCGGGCCCGGAATGAAGTTCGACGGCCAGCCAGGAGCGTGTCGGAAAGCGCGCCGCCAGCCAACGACCGTCTTCCACCCTGGCAGCGGCGTCCGGGATCCACAGCGCCAGGCAGTCCGGCAGGGCGCCGCTGCGGCCGGCAATGTCGCCGGGACCTTCGAGATCGCCGCGGTAGAGGCGGTATTGGCCCTTGAGCGAGCGTCGCCGCGCCAGGGTGATCAGCGCCGACAGATTGCCGTAACCGGCGCGATTCTGTGCCAGCAGGACCAACCTGAGGCCGCTCCCGTTTTCACCGGCAAGACGAAATTCGGCACCAATGAGCAGCGGCAGGCCGCGCGCGCTGGCTGCCCGGTGCGCCCGTACGACACCGGCCAGCGAGGCCTCATCGGTGATCGCCAGTGCGCCGTAGCCGAGCGTCTGCGCGTGCTCGACCAGTTCTTCCGGATGCGAGGCGCCGCGCAGGAAGGAAAAGTTCGAGCAACAATGAAGTTCAGCGTAGGGGGGCAGGGCGTCGGACATGGTGAATACTGTTTTTATTTACAGTATAACGTCTGTCCGCTTTCTTTCCCCTGGCAGTTACTTGCTCTGGTCGGTGACCAGAGGGCGTGCTCGCAAGCGACGCATGCCCTTGTGAGCCAGTTGGCGTAGCAGCAAGCCAGGCGGCAGGCGTAACCATTGGTGACGAAGCGTGCCCAGGCGCTCAGCGGCACGTCGCGAAATACCCACCGGCTGATCCGGAACTCGCGGCAGGGTGCAGCGTGGGAAGACCCAGTCAAACAGGCGAATCACAGCCGTCGGTGGCGCCGCCAACGGCAGATCCTCGGGAACCGCCGTCGCCAGCCAGGCGCGGCAGTAGCGCAGCGCGTACCACAACGGCCGTTCGAGCTGATGGCGCACGGCACGTGCGGTGAGCGTCTGCCAATCCTGGTGTGAATGTACATGCGCGCGAATCAGGCCGTCGATATCGACCAGGTCGCGCAGATGCGCTCGCAAGTCGGAGTCCTGGAACAGATGCACCGCCGCGTGCAGGATCTGGTCAAGCGGGTGCAGCACCAGGAAGCGTTCGCCGGGGAGCGTCTGCAAGTCGGCAAGGAGTAGCGCCGTGTCTGGCCTCAGCCGGCCGGTAACCGGGGTGATCGTATGGTGCAGATCAACCTCGAGCGGATGTCCGGGAAAACGTAGCGGCGGTAGTTCATGGCTCCATTGGCGATAGTAGCGCTCGGTATAGGCGTCGATTTCTTCGAACTCCCAGCCGGCACTGCGCAGCGCTGTTTCGGCACCGTCGAGATCGCTGTGAGCAACCATCAGGTCGACGTCGTTGGGCAGGCGGCCGCGCGCCAGGTCAAGCTTCTGCAGCATGTAGGCCGCCCCCTTGAGGACGGCCACCGGCAGTTCCGGCGGCAGCGCCTCGGCCAGGGCCGCCAGTTCCAAGCGCAGCAAGTGCCCACGATACGCCGCAAAGGCCGTTGCCGAGCGCAGGTGGCCAAGGACGCACTCGGGTACGGCGGCGAGAAGCTCGTTGCGCGACTGGATGCGCTGCGCGAGAACGCCCAGCAGTCTCGCCTGGCGAGCAAGACGAATCGTCTTGTCCCATTCGGGCAGACCCATATTGTGCACATGGCGCGGGTCGGCGAGCAATGCCAGCAGCTCATGCATGCAGGGGTCGGCGGGTCCCAGAGCGATCATGCGGTCGTTGCCACGGCGGGCGATTCAAGGAGCATCGTGCGTAGTGATTCGATGGCTTCGTCGAGCCTGCTGTACTCCAGCGCAAAGGCCGGACAGGCTTCGGCGACATTGGCGACGGCATCGAAAGCGATCTGGCCGACAAGGGCGTAGTTGAAACTGTTGAATGCGACGCGCGCGAAAGCCTCTTCACCAGGCAGGCGGCGGATGCTCAGTGCGGCGCCGTCGCGAAAGCTTGGGAAGAGCAGCAGGCACGGTCGAGCGGGCCGCTGGCGCGCGTCCACGCTGGCCGCCAGTGGGGCCAGATGCGCCACGTCACCCTTACGGGTTCCCTTGTAGAGCGGGCCAAGAATCGCCTCATCGGCGAAATCACGGATCACGTCGACCGCCCGGTTCTTAAGCGCGACTGGTTTGAGCATCGGCCACAGTCGCCCGGTGCGCGGGCAGAGCACGCCGAACTCGTCGGACAGCATGCGAAACCCGCGCAGCATCATCGCTGCGGTCAGCGTGCTCTTGCCGGCACCTGGCGGCGCGGCCATGATCACCGCGCGGTCAGCCAGCGCCAGGGCACCGGCGTGCAGCAGGACGTGCTGGTTGAAACGTTGTGCAAAGCACCAGTTGACGCCCCATTCAAAGTGCGGCAGCGCCTGCGCCTTGGGAAAGGGGTCAAAAGGCTGGATGCCGTCGATCAGGAAGCGGGATTGGGGTCTGAGGAAGGCACGCAGGCCCTGGCCGCCGCAGACTTCGGTGTGGAAATCTGCGAACGGGGCGTCGTCGGCCAGTGTAAAGGCGCCATAGACCTGCTGGAAATCACGCACGAAGGCGCCGAGGTGCGAGCGAACCCTGACCATGGCAGCGCCGTAGTCAAGCGCCACAGAGCCTGTGGAAAAACGCCTTGCGAGCAGGGCAAGGGGCAGATCTCGAATACGGGGGGGCTGGGAGTGCTCGGATTGCGCGGATTGCTGGGAAGGCAGGGAGTGCTGAACTTGCTGGCTGGTCATCCACCAAGCATGCCCATCTCCTGGAGAGAACGCAACACCTGTTGTATCTCGGGGGTGCCGGGGTCTAGCTCGAGCTCTTCCTGAAGCAGTTCGAGTGCTCGGCTTGTGGCTATCGCCTCACCGCTGCCGCTTTCGGCAAGCACTTCGAAAATGACCGCCGCCGCCGGAGTAAGGATATGGGTTTGCCAACTGGCCGTGTCGAAAACTGCCGCACCGTCTCCCAGCTGACGGTAGCGAAGTCGCGGTGATCGCGGCGATCGATCCGGATCGACCATGCAGGAAGTCGTCAGCTCGCTCAGTTGATCAGGTTGCTGCCTTCGTCCGCACGCGGGCCGGCCGGATGAACCGAGTTCCAGCACGATGCCGTAGCAACCGGTTTGCCGTCGACGAATTCCAGATAGTTTCCTGGCACGGGGTCGCTCTGAAAACTCCGCACCCACTTGTCGGTGTCGCTTGCAGGGATCGGGTTGGCAGGAACGGGAGTGCCCGGCGGGAAGCCCTTATCAACGCACGCGTTCAGGCTGCTGTTTGCGACTTGGGCGCCGGCAGGCAAGGCGAAGATAGCGGGTACAGCCGCTGCGCTCTTGAGCAAGCGTCGCCGTTGCTTGGTTCGTTCCGATTGGGTCGTTGACATATGCTTTCCTTGAGATTGATTTCTGCGCTGACGCTTGGATGTTAGCTCTTGTCGTCTGGAAGCCTTGTGGACAAAATCACATTGTGGTCAGAGAGGCGGTCCTGCGCGGGCCATGGCAGGTCACGCTTCCATCGCATTAGGGCGCTTGAACAGTACTTAAGCAAATTACGTACCACCCATTGGCTGCCCGGGAAATCGCTTTTTAAAGCATTGAATTGGAAGAAAAGATCGGTTTCCTGTCGATGCGCGGAAAACTGGGGTGTAAAAAAAATCGACACCTGGCCTTCTTTCCGCTCCTGTCGACGTGGTCGTCGCTGTTCCGGTAGGATTTCCGACACGCCCATTCTCCACGCGCCGACGGCGAGGGCGGTTAGAGTTTCAAACGCTCCAGCAACTCGGTTTCCAGCTTGATGCGGCGGGCAGTCATGCCGAGGTCGCCGCCGCTGATCAGAAAGGTATCCTCTACCCGTTCGCCGAGTGTGGAGATCTTCGCTGTATGTAGATTAGCACCATGCGCGGCCAAAGTCATAGCGATGGTGTACAGCAAACCGGGGCGGTCGGCGGCGCTCACCGAAAGCACGTAGTGCAAGCCTTTCTCGTCCGGCTCGATGGTGACCAGCGGTTGTATCGGGAAGTGCCTGACCTGTCGCGAGATGCGTCCGCTGCCGGGGGGCTCGGGCGGACCCGGGTGACTCAGGCGTTCTTCCAGCTCGTGTTCGATGTAGTTGATCATCGCGCGATCGCTGCCGAGCTCGCCGACCTTGAGCAGCATGAAGCTGTCCAGGGCGTAGCGGTGACGGGTGGTGTGGATCTTGGCGTCGACGATGGTGTAGCCTGCGCGGGAGAAAAAACCGACCAGGCGTGCGAACAGATCGGGTTGATCCGGCGCGTAGATCATCACCTCCAGGCCCTCGCCCTGCGGATTGAGGCGCGCCTTGATGACCGCCTGTTCGACCATCGGCCGATAGTGCAGGGCGCGCGTATGCCAGGCAATCTCTTCCGCGGAATGGCGCAGGAAGTAGACGGTGTCGAGTTGTTTCCACAGGCGTTCGTGTACTGCCTCGGGGAGGGCAAAATAGCGCAGCAGGCGCAAGGCTTCCTGTTGCCGCTCCTCGATCAGCCCCTGCCTGACGGGAACTTCACCGCCGGCCAGCAGTGCCCGGCAGGTACCCCTGAACAGCTGTTCGAGGAGCTGACCCTTCCAGCTATTCCAGACTTTTGGGCTGGTGCCGCGTATGTCGGCAACGCTGAACAGGTAGAGTGCCGTCAGGTGGCGTTCGTCCTTTGCCGTTACAGCGAATGCGCCGATCACTTCGGGGTCGCCTATGTCCTGCTTCTGGGCGACGGTCGACATCAGCAGATGCTGCTCCACCAGCCAGACGATGAGCTCGCTATCGACGGCATCGAGACCGTGATCCGCGCAGAAACGGGCGGCATCGACGGCACCGAGGCGCGAGTGATCTCCCCCGCGTCCCTTGGCGATGTCGTGGAACAGGGCCGCGATGTAGAGCACCCAGGGGCGCTGGAAATCGCTCATCAACTCGCTGCATAGCGGATATTCGTGAGTGAACTCATCGGCGAGAAAGCGTCGCAGGTTGCGCAGGACGCGCAGGATGTGCTGGTCTACGGTATAGACGTGGAACAGATCATGTTGCATCTGGCCGACGATCTTGCCGAAATTCGGTAGATAGCGGCCAAGAATACCGAACTGATTCATGCGCCGGAGTTCATGCAGCACTCCGCGTCGCTGCTGCATGATTTCGAGAAAGCGCGCCCGATTGCCGGGATGGCTGCGGAACTCGTCGTCGATCAGCGTACGCGCGTGCCACAGCGCGCGCAGGGTGCGTGCGGTCATGCCCTGCAGCGCAGGATGCTTCTGCATCAGCAGGAAGGCTTCGAGGATGGCGGCCGGTTCGCGGTCGAAGACCTGTTCGTCGGTGATGTCGAGAAAATCGTGGGTATTCTCGAAGCGTTCGTTGATCGGCTGTGGTGGCTGGTCCGGCAGCGGTGATATGGCGGCGCCAATATTCAGCAGCAAGATGGCGTTGATCTGGGTGACTTCCTTCGCCGTGCGATAGTATTGCTGCATCAGCAGCTCGCTGGCACGCCGGGTCGCTGTCGCCTGGTAGCCCAGCTGTTCCGCGAGCGCCGTCTGGTAGTCGAAGAGGAGGCGATCTTCACGGCGACCGACATGAACATGCAGACGGGTCCGCAATTGCTGCAGGAACTTGATGCTGCGTTGCAGCTGTGTTTCTTCTTCGTGGGTCAGAAAACCGTATTGCGCCAGCTCTGCCCAGGTAGAACCGTAGCCTGCTGCACTGGCAATCCAGAGGATGGTGTGCAGATCACGCAAGCCACCCGGACCCTCCTTGCAGTTGGGCTCCAGGCTGTAGGGCGTATCGTCGTAGCGCAGATGGCGTTCGTCCTGTTCGCTGCGCTTGGCCTCGAAGAAGGTCAGCGGATCAAGGACTTTCTCGAGTTCCAGCGAAAACTCCTGGAATAGCGCCTCGCTGCCGATCAGCAGGCGTGCTTCGAGCAGCGCCGTCTGGATCGTGAGGTCGCCGGCTGCAGCATGCGAGCACTCCTCGACGGTGCGCACGCTGGGAGCGACTTCCAGACCAATGTCGTAGCAAAGGGTGACCGCCTGTTCCAGCTGCGTCGTCAGATCGCCGTCTGGCGGGGCGGGGAGAAGCAGCAGCAGGTCGACGTCCGAGGCTGGATAGAGCTCGCCACGCCCGTAGCCACCGACCGCGAGCAGGGCCAGAGAGGCCGGCAGGTGCAGCGATCGCCACAGGTCACAGAGCACTTCGTCGATCAGGCAGCAACGCTCGTGCAGCAGGCGCGGTGCGTCGCCGCTGACCAGGTATCGCTCGCGGATCGCCGCCTGGCCCTGTTGGAGGTGCGAGCGATAGTGCGCGACCAGCGCCAGCGGGTCGATGGTAGCGGTGTCCACCGGCTTAGGCCCGGATTCCGTCGGGCGGTGGGCGGGTACCCGCGGACACGGTGAGCACTTCGTAACCCGTTTCGGTGACCAGGATGGTGTGCTCCCATTGCGCCGACAGGCTGTGATCCTTGGTGACGATCGTCCAGCCATCGGCCATGGTCTTGATCGCCGCCTTGCCGGCATTGATCATCGGCTCGATGGTGAAGACCATTCCTGCCTGTAGCTGCAGGCCGGTGTGCGGGCGGCCATAGTGAACCACCTGCGGTTCTTCGTGGAACTTGGCGCCAATGCCGTGACCACAGAACTCGCGGACCACCGAGTAGCCCGATTTCTCGGCCTGCTGCTGGATGGCATGGCCGATATCGCCGAGGTGCGCGCCGGCGCGAACCTGCGCGATACCCAGCCACAGGCATTCGAAAGTGATCTCGCACAGGCGCCGCGCCTGGACCGAGGTTTCTCCGATCTGAAACATGCGGCTACTGTCGCCGTGATAGCCGTCCTTGATTACCGTGACATCAAGATTGACGATGTCGCCGTTCTTCAGTTGACGATCGCCGGGAACGCCGTGGCAGACTTGGTGGTTCACCGAGGTGCAGACCGACTTCGGATAAGGCCGGTAGCCTGGCGGAGCGTAGTTGAGGGGTGCCGGAATGCTGCCTTGAACATCAACCATGTAGTCGTGGCAGAGGCGATCAAGCTCGCCAGTCGTGATTCCCGATCGCAGGTGCGGCGTGATGTAGTCGAGCACTTCGGCCGTGAGTCGGCCTGCGACGCGCATCTTTTCTATTTCCACGGGTGTCTTTAGGGTAATGCTCATTCGTTCGGGTCGGCGCCAAGGGTAAGAGAGGGAAGGATAAAGGAAGCCACGCGCTTAGGCAATTTGCCGCGCCCCTGCGCGCGCCATGAGCCGTCCACGCGGGCCTCTGCACGGGGGCGTCCGATGTGTCGCAGCGGAACGGCTGGCGAAGTCATTTGAATTGCAGGGCTTCTTGATGGTACCATCGCCGGGTTTTGCTGGCCGCGGTCGGCAAAGCACGAGCTTGCGCCACTGTGGCGCGGCGGGCGAGCCGACTAGGCACGCCTCATTTCGCACATTCGTCTTTTCAAGGGTGTCTGCCAACACAACACGGCAGACTGCAGCTCGGCGAATGGTGGTCAAACCCTGAATACTGAGAGTAAAAACATATGTCTACAACGATGCGTCAAATGCTCGAGGCCGGTGTCCACTTCGGTCACCAGACACGATTCTGGAATCCCAAGATGGCGCCCTACATTTTTGGCGCCCGCAACAAGATTCATATCGTCAACCTGGAACAGACGCTTGCCAAATACAACGAAGCCATGAACTTCGTTCGCAAGCTGTCGGCCAACAAGGGCACCATCCTGTTTGTCGGGACCAAGCGCCAGGCGCGCGAAATCATCGCCGAGGAAGCTTCGCGTTGCGGCTCGCCGTACGTCGACCAGCGCTGGCTGGGCGGCATGCTGACCAACTTCAAGACGATCAAGCAGTCGACCAAGCGCCTCAAGGAGATGGAAGGCATGGTCGAAGATGGCTCTCTCGAGCGCTTGGGTAAGAAAGAGGCGCTGATGACCACGCGCGAACTCGACAAGATGCTCAAGTCGATCGGTGGCATCAAGGATATGGCGACCTTGCCCGATGCGTTGTTCGTGATCGACGTGGGCTACCACAAGATCGCCATTACCGAGGCCAACAAGCTGGGTGTTCCGGTGGTGGCGGTTGTCGATACCAACCACTCCCCGGCAGGTGTCGACTACGTCATTCCGGGTAACGACGATTCTTCGCGCGCCATTCGTCTCTATGCGCGCGGTGTCGCCGATGCCATTCTCGAGGGGCGCAGCCAGTTTGTCGAGGGAATCATCGAAGCGGTTTCTGGCGACGAGTTCATCGAAGAGGCCAGCGACGAGTGATCGTCAGCTGCTGTGGCCGTGCGGCGTGCCGTCGCCCGCCGCACGCTTTGTCCTGAATGTTCAGTGAGGCGCGGCCGGCCATTCCGGCCGTGCTCACAAGTGGAGAATGAAATGGCGGAAATTACCGCAAGCATGGTGAAAGAGTTGCGCGAGAGAACCGACGCGCCGATGATGGAGTGCAAACGGGCGCTGACCGAGGCCACTGGCGACCTAGGCAAGGCTGAAGAAATTCTGCGCGTCAAGCTTGGTTCGAAGGCGAGCAAGGCGGCAAGTCGCATTACCGCCGAGGGCGTGGTGGCGGTTCATCTGTCGGAAGACGGCAAAGTAGGCGCTCTGATCGAAGTCAACTCCGAGACCGACTTCGTTGCCAAGAATGATGAGTTTCTGAAACTGGCCAGTGATTGCGCGGCGCTGATCGCCAGCCACGATCCGGCCGACGTCGCTGCCTTGTCGGCCTTGCCTCTGGGTGACGGGAGCGTTGAATCGACGCGTGCTGCCTTGGTCGGCAAGATCGGTGAAAACATGTCGATCCGGCGTTTCGTGCGCATGCAAGCCAAAGGGAAATTCGCTTCCTACATTCACGGCGGTGCCAAGATTGGCGTTCTGCTCGACTACGTCGGGGGGGACGAGCAACTGGGTAAGGATCTGGCGATGCAGATCGCCGCCGGGAAGCCGAAAGCGCTGGATTCGACGGGTGTTGCCGCGGAGCTGATCGAGAGTGAGCGGCGCATTGCCATCGAGAAGGCGAAAGAGGCGGGCAAGCCGGAAGCGATGCTGGAAAAGATCGCCGAGGGCTCGGTGCAGAAATTCCTCAATGAGGTGACCCTGCTTGGCCAGGTCTTCGTCAAGGCCGAAGACGGCAAGCAGACGGTCGCGCAATTGCTCAAGGCCAAGGCGGCGTCGGTTGCCGGCTTCACGCTGTATGTCGTTGGCGAAGGCATTGCCAAGCGCAGCAATGACTTCGCGGCCGAAGTGGCTGCCCAGGCGGCCGCTGCACAGAAGTAAACGCACAGCCGCCTATCCAGATCGACCAAGGAGCCAGATGACGATGTCAGAGAAATCGCCGAAATACAAGCGCATCCTGCTCAAGCTGTCCGGTGAGGCCCTCATGGGGTCTGATGCCTACGGCATCAACCGGCAGACGATTTCGGGAATCGTTGCGGAAATCAAGGGGATTGTCGACCTGGGCGTCCAGGTCGGTGTGGTGATCGGCGGTGGCAACATCTTTCGTGGTGTTGCGCCCGCCGCGTCGGGCATGGACCGGGCGCAGGCGGACTACATGGGAATGCTGGCGACGGTGATGAACGGCCTGGCCTTGCACGACGCCATGCGTTCGGCCGGAATGGTCTCGCGCGTGCAGTCGGCGCTGAACATCGAGCAGGTGGTCGAGCCCTACATTCGTGCCAAGGCCATTCGCTATCTGGAGCAGGGTCGAACGGTGATCTTTTCTGGCGGTACCGGCAATCCTTTCTTCACCACCGACACGGCGGCTGCCTTGCGTGGCGCCGAGATCGGTGCTGAAATCGTGCTCAAGGCGACCAAGGTCGACGGCATCTACTCGGCCGACCCGAAAAAGGACCCGCTGGCCATCCGTTACGACCGGATCAGTTTCGACGAGGCGATCGCGCAGAACCTGGCGGTGATGGATGCCACGGCCTTTGCGCTTTGCAGGGACCAGAAGTTGCCCGTGAACGTGTTCTCGATTTTCAAGAAGGATGCTTTGCGGCGGGTTACGATGGGCGAGCACGAAGGCACCCTGGTATATTGCTGACGGAGACCAAGATGTCCATAGCAGATGTAAAGAAGACGACGGAAAAGAAGATGCACAAGTCCCTGGA
>LBIU01000058.1 GCA_000987445.1 Candidatus Accumulibacter adiacens
TCACTCCCTGGCGTCCAAACCGGTTCTACACGGTGACAACGGCTCAACCCTGAAGGCCACCATGGTCCTGGCGATTCTGCATTGGCTGGGTATCAAACCGTCCTACTCGCGACCGCGCGTGTCTGACGACAACGCTTATGCCGAGACGCTCTTTCGCACGGCGAAGTACCGACCGGAATTCCCGGCACGGGGGTTCGAGAGCATCGAGCAGGCACGCCTCTGGGGTAGCGACTTCGTGCGCTGGTACAACACGGAACACCGCCACATCAGGCTGGGTGTTCCTCCCGGCGGGCAACTGCCAGGCGCAGACCAGCGGCGGAGAGGACCGCCAGCAGCGTTTCAAGCGTCGGGTTCCCCTTGGGAGACAGCGCGCGGTAAAGGCTTTCTCGGCGCAGGCCGGCGCGTTCCGCTACTTCCTCCATGCCTTGCGCTTGGGCGACATGGCGCAGGGCGCGCAACAGGGCTTGCCGCCCGCCGGGCTCGTCGGCTTCTTCCAGCGCGGCCGCCAGGTATTCGTCGGCAAAGGCCGGGTCTTCGCGGAGCAGTTCCACCATTGCGTCATCGTGAGGGCGGGCGGCTTTCATTGTGCGTTTCTCCTTTGCCAGTCTTGCCAGTAGCGGACGGCGGTTGCAATGTCGGCTTGCTGCCGGCGCTTGTCACCACCGACCAGCAGCAACAGCACTCGGCGGCCGGCCTGAGCGTAATGCACTCGGTAGCCGGGGCCGTGGTCTATCTTCAGTTCCCATACCCCATCGCTCAGCGGCTTGTGGTCGCCGAAGTTTCCCGCAGCCATGCGTTGCACCCGAACGGCCACCCGTGCACGTGCCCGCCGCCGGTCTGCCAAACCGGCCAGCCACTCCTTGAAGGGATCGCGGCCGTCTTCCGCCTGATAGTCGAGGATGTCGAACATGGGTCAGTAACGTAAAGGTTACAGAAGTTGCGCAAGGGAAGCAATGCAATGGGCTGGGATACTGCCCGCTGTCATTTCCGGCCGCCCTTCCCCAAGCGCGCTCGGGCTTTCTGTCGTCTGGCCGATGTGCCGGCTCACTGTCGCTGCCACCTGATCAATGCTCGTGGCGATGATGGATGTCGGGGAAGTGGCGATGGCTGTGCGAAAGCGGCAGATGCCGGTGCTCATGACTGTGCGGCTCTTCTCCGGCCCAGTCGGCATCGTGCGGGTGCTGATGATGCGCGTCGTGGCGATGGCGATGGGCATGCTGCAAGTGGACATGCGTATGCTGATGGCCGTGCTGCTCGGTGAGATGCAGCCAGACGCCGATACCCATCAACGCGGCGGCCACCCAGAACGGCGGCGAAGTCGTCTCGCCGAGAAGGAGCAGCGCAAGGGCTGCGCCAATGAAGGGTGCGGTGGAGAAATAGGCACCCGTGCGCGCCGCGCCGAGTCCGCGCAGGGCGAGCACGAACAGCACCAGGCTCACCCCGTAGCCGAGCAGGCCGAGCGTCATGGTCGGGACGAGTATCGTCACGCCGGGTAGCGTCATGCCGAGAACCAGCGCCAGCAGGATGTTGACGCCGCCGGCAACCAGCCCCTTGCTGCCGGCAATGAACAGGGCGTCGGACGCCGAGACATGGCGCGTCAGGTTGTTGTCGATGGCCCAGCACAGGCAGGCTACGCTGATCGCCAGCGGGCCGAGCCAACTATCCTGCTGGGCTTCGCCAGTCGGCCACGAGAGCAACACTCCGCCGGCGACGATGACCAGCATGCCGAAAACGATGCGCCGGTCGGCGTTCTCCTTGAACACCGCCCAGGCCAGAAGCGCCGTCAGCACGGCTTCAAGGTTCAACAGCAGCGATGCCGTCGCAGCACTGGTATGCACCAATCCATAGAGCAGGGCGACCGGTCCGAGCACGCCGCCGAAAAGCATGGCGCCGAGCAGCCAGGGCCATTCCGCGGGCGTCAGACCTGAAGGCTGCCAGCGCCGATCGCGAATCAGGCGTGCCGTGCTCAGCCCGATACCGCTGCCGAGGTAGAGCAAGCCGGCAAGCAGGATCGGCGGCACGTCGCCAAGCAGAAGTTTGGCGACCGGCGTACTGGCACCGAAGAGAACGGCCGCCAGCAAGGCGTAGGCAACAGAGGCATTCATCGGAGCACGCACACAAGAGGGGTTCGAGATACGGGTCGCCGCAAGAAAACGAGGGCACCGGCGATGGTAACGCCATCGGCACACGGCGACAGTGATAAACGTGGCGCCGCCGTCCAAGTTCACTTCCTTGAGCGGCGAGGCGATCAGCCGGCGCAACATGCCGTCGCCTGGTCAAGCTCGGCTATTACGGAAATGTAATCCTGGCGTCAGCTTGCGGTACGCTTGCCCCTTGCAGAATCCTTGCCTATCGCGAACGCAATGGCGCGCCAAGCGTCCTACGTTGCGCCGCTTCAAGCCGGTACCGTCGCCACCCTTCTCTTTCGCCCTCCCCTGCCACCAAACGAGATCCCGCACATGACGCTGATTCGACTCTTTTCCGCCCTTGTCCTTCTGTCCGCCGCCGGCGCGTTCGCGCAAGGCGGCCCGCGCGTCGAGGTCTACAAGAACGCCGCCTGCAGCTGTTGTGGCGGCTGGGTCGAGCATCTGCGCGAAAATGGCTTCGCGGTGACCACCCACGACATCGACGACGTGCCCGCCAATCGCAAGAAGCTGGGCATGCCTGAGAACCTGGGCTCGTGCCACACCGCAAAGGTCAATGGCTATGTAATCGAAGGCCACGTCCCCGCGGCCGACATCAAGCGCCTGCTCAAGGAGAAGCCGCAGGCGCTGGGACTCGCGGTGCCAGCGATGCCGGCTGGATCACCGGGAATGGAAAGCTCCCGCCCGGTCCCCTACGACACCCTGCTGGTTGACCCGAAGGGCTCGACCAGTGTCTTCGCCAGCCACTGAGTCAGCAAGCGGCGCACCAGGTATCGGCACCTTGTCGCCTCCTCCCGATGGGCACCTCGGCGCTGCCGCCGCGAGCGAACACGGAATGTACAGAATGGGCCTCAGACCAATCCGCGTGAGCAATTGGTCCAGGAAAAATGTCTAGTATGAGTCGACGCGTCGTCTCTGGCCGGCAGAGTCGCGGACCACGACGGCGCGCGCCCGGCACGAAACCTCGTCGGCTCAAGACCAGGATTCAGGAGGCCACCGCAAGCCCCCTGCCTCTACCAAAGAGAGGAGAGCAAAGAAATGGTGACCAGGAAAAAAGGACCCAAATGGAACGACGTCAAAGCCGCCCTTGAGGACTTCGACCGGGCAGACCTGCTCGGTCTGCTCGAAGATCTCTACGCCGCGCGCAAGGACAATCAGGCCTTCCTGCACGCCCGCTTCGGACTCGGTGGCGATGCCCTCAAACCGTACAAGGCAGTCATCGATCGTTGGCTGTGGCCGGATGTCTTCAGCAACCAGAGCTATTCGGTCGCCAACGCCCAGAAACCGATTGCCGAGTACCAGAAAACGGTCGGCGACGCCGAAGGCCTGGCCGAGCTGATGATCTTCTACTGTCGCCACGCCATCGGCTTCAGCACTGAAGTCGGCGTCGCCGACAAGCACTATTTCGACGCCCTGTTAAGCATGTTCGAGCAAGCGCTGGCCACCGTCATGACCTTGCCGGAAGCGAAGCGTGAGCATTTCATTGTCGAACTGGGCGACATCCGGGCAGCCGGCCGGAATCTGGGCTGGGGCGTGGGCAGCGGTTTCAACGACGCCTGGGCGCTGATAGGGCAGAAATTCGGCGAGTAAGGGCGAGCACCGAGCCGTGCGCGCGTTCCACCACCTGGCGGCCGTGACGACAACGCTCATGGCTCGCGCGAACGGAGGGGCACCGACAAGAGTGCCTTGCGGGTGCCAGCGCTCCCGCTTCTTGCCCCGCCTAATCGGCCGTATTCTGCTCGATCCGCTTGCTGTGCCGGCTCAGGCTGCCGCTCAGTTGGCCAACGATCTCCGAAGCGGCGTTGATGATCTGGCTAGAGCCGAAACCGGCACGGGTCATTTCCTTGTAGAAGGACTTGGCGAGGATCCTGGCCACCTGATCAGGGTTGGCCACGGCGCACTCCAGCGCGCTGCCGATGTCTTTTTCGGCAAACTGCATCAGCGCGATCTGGGTGAAACGCGACTTCAGGATGTTCTGTAGTTGCACCACCTGAATGGCTTTGCCGACGAACAGCGCGACGACCTCGAGCAGACTCAGGTCGTTGGTGGTGAAGCTGCGCGCCTGCCGATGGCCGCTGATGTTGATCACCCCGATGGTCTTGCCGTTGAGGGCAATTGGCGAGGAAAGCAGGCTCTTGCGGGGGTCGTTGGCCCGCCGCGCCCACTTGGCGAACTCGGAGCGTCCGATATCCTCGATCAGCAAGGACTTCCCCGTGGCCACCACGCGCCCGGCAATGCCTTCGCCGGTACGGGGGCTTTCCTTGTATGCCGCAGCCGGCAGCGGACCGTAACTCCCACAGACGCGCAGGCATATGTCGTCGCCTTGCTCCGTGTCGTCTTCGCTCTCGGTCAGCAACATCAGCGAGCAATTCTCGGCGTTGAGCACGCGCGCCGCCTTCGCTGCCAGCTGCTGCATGTTGTCGTCGAAGCTGCCTTCGTCCAGGAAGCTGGCCAGATCCTGTAATTTGATCAGCGGATTCTCTCTGTCACCCATGACGTTCTCCTGCGAATGGCCCGGTGATTCGATTATAGGCGCGCAAGCGGCACGCCGATCACGCTTTCCGACCCACCCAGCAGAGCGGCGCCGCTGCCGCCAAGGCCCCCACAGCGTGCGGCAAGGGGAAGGCTCATCATCGAGGCGCAGCCGAAGGCCGGTCAGCGCGCGGTGGCCCCGAAATGCCAGGGTCGCAGGCTCGTCACGCACCTGTCACAGCGACTATCGAGAATGGGCGCTCCTCAAGTCACGAACGGAGCGCCTCATGGAGCAGGATCTGCGGGAACGCCCCCGCGCCATCCCGGCGAACAGCGACCCGGACTACTGCGTCAGCCTCGCCCGGGGGACGGACGAAGTCCGCGAAACACAGCGTTTGCGCTACCAGGTCTTCGCCAGCGAGCTCGACGCCCGCGTGCAAGGCCGCATCCCCGGCCATGACAGCGATTTCTACGACCCCTACTGCCGACACCTGCTGGCTCGGGAGGCGGCATCGAACAGACTCGTCGCCTCCTTGCGGGTTCTTTCGGCCGGTGCCGCCAA
>LBIU01000529.1 GCA_000987445.1 Candidatus Accumulibacter adiacens
ATCAGGAGGCCGCACATGCTTAAACAGACTGAAGGTTCACACGCCGTTGCCGAAGCGGTCGGCCTTTGCCGGCCCGAGGTCATTTGCGCCTACCCGATTTCACCGCAGACGCACATCGTCGAAGGCCTTGGCGAAATGGTCAAGGCTGGCGAGATCACCGACTGCGAGTTCATCAACGTCGAGTCCGAGTTCGCGGCAATGAGCGTCGCCATCGGTTCGTCGGCGACCGGTGCCCGCACCTATACCGCCACCGCTTCACAGGGCATTCTGTTCATGTGCGAGGCGGTCTACAATGCCTCCGGCCTCGGCCTGCCGATCGTGATGACCGTCGCCAACCGCGCCATCGGGGCGCCGATCAACATCTGGAACGACCATACCGACGCGCTCTCGCAGAGAGACAGCGGCTGGATCCAGCTGTTCGCCGAAACCAACCAGGATGCGCTCGATCTGCACATTCTGGCCTTCAAGCTGGCGGAGGAAGTGAGCCTGCCGGTAATGGTCTGCATGGACGGCTTCATTCTCACGCACGCTTACGAGCGGGTAGACGTGCCGACGCAGGAACAGGTGGACAGTTTCCTGCCGCCCTACGAGCCGCGCCAGGTTCTCGACCCGACCGATCCGGTATCGATCGGCGCGATGGTCGGCCCGGAAGCATTCTCCGAAGTGCGCTACCTGGCACACGCGAAGCAGATGCAGGCCCTGGAATTGATCCCCAAGCTGAGCGAACAGTTCAAGACCACCTTCGGTCGCGACTCGGGGGGGCTGACCCGTTCCTACCTCACCGACGATGCGGAAACCATCATTGTCGCCATGGGCTCGATCCTCGGCACCATCAAGGATGTCGTCGACGAGATGCGCCAGGCGGGCGAGAAGATCGGCGTGCTGGGAATCGTTTCCTACCGCCCTTTCCCGCTCGAAGAGGTTCGCAACGCGCTGCAGAACGCGAAGCGCGTCGTGGTGCTCGAAAAGAGTCTGGCCGTCGGCATCGGCGGCGTCGTGTCTACCGATGTGCGCATGGCCATGTCCGGGCTGCAACTCGAAGGACACACCGTCGTCGCCGGACTCGGTGGGCGCGCAATCACCATGAAGTCACTGCACGCGCTGTTTGCCAAGGCCATCCGCGGCGAGCTTGAGCGGCTGACCTTCCTCGATCTCGACTGGGAGGTGGTCAACAAGCAACTCGAACGCGAGCGGACGACACGCCGTTCCGGTCCGGCAGCGGAAAGCATGCTGCGCGACGTCGGCGTCGTTGCCGCCCGTATTGGCTGAGGAGAACCACGATGAGCTTTCAACCCGTCCATTTCTATCAGACCGGCACCTTCACCGTCGGCAATCGCCTCCTGGAACCTGCGGAACGCAGCGTCCAGGCCAACATCCAACGCACCAATTCGCTGAACTCCGGGCACCGCGCCTGCCAGGGTTGCGGGGAAGCACTCGGCGCCCGTTACGCCATCGACGCGGCGATGAATGCCGCCCGTGGCCGCCTGATTGCCGCCAATGCCACCGGCTGCCTCGAAGTCTTCTCGACCCCCTACCCCGAAACCTCGTGGCAAATCCCCTGGATCCACTCGCTCTTCGGTAATACCGCAGCGGTGGCCACCGGCATCGCCGCCGCGATCAAGGTCAAGAGAAACAAGGGCCAGATGGGTGACGTCCGCGTCGTCGCCCAGGGTGGCGATGGCGGCACCACCGACATCGGTTTCGGCTGCCTGTCGGGCATGTTCGAGCGCAATGACGATGTCTTGTACATCTGCTACGACAACGGCGGTTACATGAACACCGGCGTGCAGCGCAGTTCGGCAACGCCACCGGCGGCCCGCACGGCCACGACCATGCCCGTCGGCCCCGAACCGGGCAACCAGTTCGGCCAGGGCAAGTTCCTCCCGGCGATCGCCATGGCCCACGAAATCCCGTACGTCGCGACGGCCACCGTCGCCGATCTGCGTGATCTCGAGTACAAGGTCACCAAGGCCATGGGCATGCGTGGCGCGCGCTATATCCACATTCTCGTCCCCTGCCCGCTGGGCTGGGGCGCGGCTTCGGAAGACACCATTCTTCTGGCGCGTCTGGCCAAGGAAACCGGCATCTTCCCGGTCTTCGAAGCGGAGAACGGCGAGGTCACCGGCAACTTGAAGATCCGCAGAAAGCAACCGGTCGAGGAATACCTCAAGCGGCAGAAGCGCTACGCGCACCTGTTCGGCAAGAAGCCGGCAGTGGCAACGATCGCCCGCCTGCAAGCGGCGGCAGACAAGAACAT
>LBIU01000530.1 GCA_000987445.1 Candidatus Accumulibacter adiacens
TTTCTCAGAAAGCAGGCCGACTGACGCCGGTCATCCACTCACTCCTCTGCCGGGATCGGCGCGTTTCAGGGCAGCTCCGACTGTGCTAAAATGCGCTGATCCCACTGATTTTTCAAGCAGATGCTAAAGCAGCGAACACTCAAGTCCGTGATCCGCGCCGCTGGCGTCGGCCTCCATTCGGGCGTCAAGGTGAATATGTGCCTGCGGCCGGCTGCGCCCGCGACAGGCATCGTCTTCCGACGTCTCGATCTCGATCCGGTGGTCGATCTGCCGGCTTCGGCCTTGCTCGTCGGCGACACGCGCATGTGTTCGTGCCTGGAAGTCGACGGCGCCAAGGTGGGTACCATCGAACACCTGATGTCGGCATTCGCCGGCCTCGGCATCGACAACGCCTTTGTCGATCTGGATGCCGCCGAAGTGCCGATACTTGACGGATCGGCGTCGCCGTTTGTCTACCTGATCCAGTCGGCGGGAATCGAGGAGCAGGCCGTCGCCAAGAAGTTCATCCGCGTCACGCGCCCGATTGAGGTCCGCGAGAGCGACCAGTCCGGCGAGAAATGGGCACGTTTCGAGCCCTATGACGGTTTTCGCCTGAGCTTCTCGATTGGTTTCAATCATCCGGCGATTGACCGCACCGGGCAGTCGGTGATCATCGACTTCGCGGCAAACTCCTACGTCCGCGAAGTCGCGCGCGCGCGAACCTTCGGTTTCATGCAGGAAGTGGAGTGGCTGCGCGAGAACGGCCTGGCGCAAGGCGGCGGGCTGGAAAACGCGGTCGTGCTCGACGAGTACCGCGTCCTGAATGCCGAGGGTCTGCGCTACGACGACGAGTTCGTCAAGCACAAGGTGCTCGATGCCATCGGCGATCTGTACCTGCTCGGACAGCCGCTACTGGCGTCATTCGTGGCCCACAAGTCGGGGCACGCACTGAACAACGCCTTGGCTCGGCAATTGCTGGCCACTCCGGACGCCTGGGAATACGTCAGTTTTGAAGACCGCGACCAGGCTCCGCAGTCGCTTTCCCGCTGGCTAGCCTTGCCGGC
>LBIU01000531.1 GCA_000987445.1 Candidatus Accumulibacter adiacens
ACCCTCGGCAAGACAGCCGGCAAGGATGCAGCCGCCGAAAAACCGACCTACGTCAGCCTGATGGGTCTCGAACGCGCCCGCGAGTTTGCCGACGATCTGAGAACACAGGCGCTCGACGCACTCGTGTCTTTCGGCGAACGCCGCCAGCGGCTTGTCGAACTCACCGACTTCATCACCCAGCGCAAATTCTAGGCGCCGCTTCCGCTCACCGCCCGCCGCCGCCAGCGTGCGCTTCTGCAGGACCCCACAAAGCCCATGACCCTTTACCCTCTGCTCGACACCATCAGCGATCCGGCGCAAGTGCGCAAGCTCGACCGCCGCCAGTTGCCACAACTGGCTGACGAGTTGCGGGCCTTTCTGGTCGAGTCGGTTTCCCGAACCGGTGGTCACCTCTCGTCAAACCTCGGCACGGTCGAGTTGACGGTCGCCCTGCACTATGTTTTCGATACGCCGCACGACCGCCTGGTGTGGGACGTCGGCCATCAGACCTATGCGCACAAGACGCTCACCGGCCGCCGCGAGGGCATGGCCAAGCTGCGCATGCACGGCGGCATCTCGGGCTTTCCGAAGCGCGGCGAAAGCCCGTACGACACCTTCGGCGTCGGTCACTCGTCGACCTCGATCTCGGCGGCCCTGGGAATGGCCCTGGCCGCCAAGATCAAGCACGAGACCCGCAAAGTGGTGGCCATCATCGGCGATGGTGCGATGTCTGCCGGACAGGCCTTTGAAGCCCTGAACAACGCCGGCGTCGCCGACGCCGACATGCTCGTCGTGCTCAACGACAACGACATGTCGATCTCGCCACCGGTGGGAGCGCTCAACCGCTACCTGGCGCGGCTCTTCTCCGGCAACACCTTCAACGCCGCCCGCAAGGCCGGCGAGAAGATTCTCGACTTTTCACCGTCCTTGCTCGAATTCGCCAAACGCGCCGAGGAGCATGTCAAGGGAATGCTGACCCCGGGGACGCTGTTCGAGGAACTCGGCCTCAACTACATTGGCCCGATCGACGGCCATGATCTCGAGTCGCTGGTGCCGACCCTGCTCAACCTGAAGAACCTCAAGGGTCCGCAGTTCCTGCACGTGATCACCAAGAAGGGCCAGGGCTACAAACTGGCCGAGGTCGATCCTATCCTCTACCACGGCGTCTCGAAATTCAAGCCGGAAGTCGGCATCGCCGGCGGCAAGCCCGGCGCGAAGCCAACCTACACGCAGGTTTTCGGCGACTGGCTGTGCGACATGGCGGCTGCGGATCCGAGACTGGTCGGGATCACCCCGGCGATGCGCGAAGGCTCGGGCCTGCTGCGCTTCAGTGAATGCTACCCGGATCGCTATTACGACGTCGGCATCGCCGAGCAACACGCCGTCACCTTCGCCGCCGGTCTGGCCTGCGAAGGCATGCGACCGGTATTGGCGATCTACTCGACCTTCCTGCAGCGCGGCTACGATCAGCTGATCCACGACGTCGCTCTGCAGAACCTGCCGGTGGTCTTCGCACTCGACCGCGGCGGCCTGGTCGGCGCCGACGGCCCAACCCATCATGGTGCTTTCGACATATCCTTCCTGACCTGCATCCCGAACATGGTGCTGATGACGCCGACCGACGAAGACGAGTGCCGCAAGATGCTGACCACCGCCTATCAGCTTGATGGACCGAGCGCCGTGCGCTATCCGCGCGGTACCGGCAGCGGCGCGACGATCGACAAGACGCTGCTCGGCTTGCCGCTTGGCAAGGGTGAAATCCGCCGCCGCGGTTCGCATGTGGCGCTGCTCGCGTTCGGCAGCATGTTGACGCCGGCGCTCGCGGCGGCCGAAGCGCTCGACGCCACGGTGGCCAATATGCGCTTCGTCAAACCGATCGACCGCGAGCTGATCCTCGCCCTGGCAGCGGAACATTCTCTGCTGGTCAGCGTCGAAGAGAATGCCTTGATCGGTGGCGCCGGTTCCGAGGTCGAGCGGGTGCTCGAAGAAGTTGCCGGCCCGACGCGGCTTCTGCGCCTGGGAATTCCCGACCGCTTCGTCGATCATGGCGATCAGGCGTTGCTGCTGGCCGAGATCGGCCTCGATGGCGACGGCATCATCGCCGCGGTACGTTCCTGGCAGAACGGTAACGCAGGCGCGCCCGAGGAAGTCGTTGCCGGCAGCATATGAAAAAACAATCAGGAGCAGTAATGAACGCACCAGAAAACCCGCAACCGACCACCATGGTGGACGTGCAGGGCTCAGCCGATACCCGCCGCATCGCCATCAACAAGGTGGGCATCAAGGCCATACGGCACCCGGTCAAGGTGCTGGACAAGTCCGACGGCGTCCAGCACACGATCGCCGTGTTCAACATGTACGTCAGCCTGCCGCACAACTTCAAAGGCACGCACATGTCGCGCTTCGTGGAAATCCTCAACAGCCACGAGCGCGAGATTTCGGTCGAGAACTTCCCCGCCATGTTGCGGGACATGGTGGACCGACTCGAAGCCGAGAGCGGGCACATCGAAATGAGCTTTCCGTATTTCATCAACAAGACCGCACCGGTCTCCGGAGTGCAAAGCCTGATGGATTACGATGTCACCCTGATTGGCGAGATCGGCAGCAGCGGTATCGAGTCGACGATCAAGGTCGCCGTTCCGGTCACCAGCCTGTGCCCCTGTTCCAAGGAAATTTCCGAGCGCGGCGCGCACAATCAGCGCTCGCACGTGACGGTCACCGTCAGGATCAACGATCACCTGTGGATCGAAGAGCTGGTGCAGTTCGTCGAAGGGCAGGCCTCCTGCGAACTCTACGGCCTGCTCAAGCGCCCCGACGAGAAATACGTCACCGAACGTGCTTACGACAATCCGAAGTTCGTCGAAGACATGGTGCGCGATGTGGCTGCGCGCCTCAACGCCGAGCACCGTATCGATGCCTATGTGGTCGAGTCCGAGAACTTCGAGTCGATTCACAACCATTCGGCGTACGCGCTGATCGAGAGAGACAAGCAGGCGCCTGCCTGAGCGACTCGCCTGCGATGCAGGCAACCCCGAAAGCAAGCGTGGCGAAGTCTCTCGACTTCGCCACGCTTGCTTTTGCCGCGCTAGCGCCGCTGTTCAGCGCTGCTTGCGGACCAGCTTTTCCTTGATCCGCGCCGACTTGCCCGAACGCTGACGCAGGTAGTACAGCTTCGCACGACGGACATCGCCCCGACGCTTGACCTCGATTGCCGCGACCAGCGGCGAATAGGTCTGGAACGTGCGCTCGACGCCCTCGCCCGACGAAACCTTGCGCACGATGAAACTGGAGTTGAGACCGCGATTGCGCTTGGCAATGACGACCCCTTCATAGGCCTGCAAACGCTCGCGCGTCCCTTCCCGCACCTTGACCTGGACGACAACGGTGTCGCCCGGCGCAAATACGGGAATGACCTTGCCCAGACGGGCAATTTCTTCTTGTTCAAGCTGCTCGATCAGATTCATATTCTCGACTCCATGTATGCGAACTACGCATTCTTGTCCTGACCGCATTGCTCCTGAAACTGCACCAGGAGTTGCGTTTCCGTTTTCGACAAAGAACGCCCCGCCAACAACTCGGGACGCCGTTGCCACGTTCGACCCAGCGCCTGTTGCAGACGCCAGCGTCGTATTTCCTCGTGATGACCGGACAAGAGTACATCCGGCACCCGCCGCCCGTCGTACGCCTCGGGCCGCGTATAGTGCGGGCAATCCAGCAAGCCCGCGACAAACGAATCCTGTTGTGCCGATTCGGCGTCGTTCAGCACGCCCGGCAACTGCCTGACAATGGCATCGATCAGCGCCATCGCCGGGATTTCGCCACCCGAAAGCACGAAATCGCCAATGGAAATCTCCTCGTCGACGCCGGCATCGATCAAGCGCTCGTCGATCCCTTCGTAGCGCCCGCAAACCAGCACCAACGCTTCCCTGCCCTGGGCCAGCTCGATCACCCGCTGGTGCGTCAGCAGCGCGCCCTGCGGCGAAAGACAGATGACGCGGCTGGCCGCCACACCGACGGCCTGCTGTCTTGCCTTCGCCGCAGTGATCGCCGCCGCCAGCGGCGGCGCCATCATCACCATTCCCGGACCGCCGCCGTAGGGCCGGTCATCGACGGTGCGATGCCGGTCGGCGGTGAAATCACGCGGATTCCACAACTGCAGAGCCCAGCGCCCGGCCTCCAGCGCCCGCCGGGTCACCCCCGAATGGCTCACCGCGGCAAACATTTCGGGAAACAAGCTCAGCACATCGACAACAAGCGCGTTCTCACGCGCGAGCACGCCTTCTGGCGAAGTCACCCGGTCACCAGTCGAGTTCCCAGGCCACACGAACACGCCCCTGCGCCAGCTCGACGTCCAGCACCACCGCGGCGACAAAGGGCAACAGCCGTTCGCCGCCCTGGCCATCGCCGACGCGCAATACCGCGTTGGCCGGCGTCTCGATCAGACCGAGAACATTGCCCAGCGACTGGCCATGGGTATTGACCACGGCGAGACCGACCAGATCGGCCCAGTAGTATTCGTTGCTCGCCGTCGGCGGCAAAGCCTGATGCGGAACACCCACCAGCAGCCCGGCAGCGGCCTCGGCAGCAGACCGGTCGGCCACACATTCGAGCTGCGCCAGCAGCATCTCCGTACGCAGATCGCACTTGATCAGACGCGTCGGACGCCATGACTCGGGCGCCTCACCCTCCCGGCCCAGCCACCATTGCGGCAGTCGAGACCACGCCAAGGGGTCATCGGCAAACGGATAGACGCGCACCACTCCCTGCAGCCCGTGCGGACCTACGATCTTGCCGAGGACAACGATGTCTGCGCTGTCCTGGCTCTCTTCGCTGCGCACGACGTCAGGTGGCCGGGCGTCGATTCCCGCCACCGCGCCAGTCCCTGCAGACAGCCAAGCGGCAGACAAGGCTCAGGCTGCGACCTTGGCCGCTGACTGCTTGACCAGGCGGGCACAGGTCATCGACAGTTGTGCGCCCTGTCCCTGCCAGTAGCTGAGGCGATCTGTGGCGATGCGCAGGCCCTCTTCTTTGTCCGAGGCCAGCGGATTGTAGAAGCCGACGCGCTCGATAAAGCGACCATCGCGACGTTGGCGTGAATCAGCAACCACCATATTGTAGAAGGGGCGCTTCTTGGAGCCCCCACGAGCGAGACGAATGACAACCATGATCAGCTCTTCCGAAATCAGAAAAAGAGGCGGATTATAGCAAGAAAGCGTCCCTTCAACATGATCTTGCTGCATCCTGGCTCGGCATCCGCCGGCGAACGCGCGACGAGCGGAGCATCAGGCTTGCTGTCCCATGGCGTCGGGCCTGCGCGCCGCGGGCAGCGCGCTTCTGCGGCGCCCTTCGGACTGTCCGCACAGCGACCTGCCGGCATGACATTGGCGCCTGCCGCTAGGCAGCAGTTGAGGCTTGCGGGTTATAATCGTCGAGACGAAGGTCGACAGCAGGGCGTTGATTGTCTAATTTCTGTTTGACCGAGCCGTCGTTGCCCATGCGCCGAAAGTGACAAGGCACCAGTCCAGCGAACGGCGTGACCACGCAAACCAGTTTGGCAGGTGGCCAGATGACCAACACCGCTTTCGATGAGCATGGCGCAGCGGGAGCCGTGACTGCACATTCCGGCATACGCACCATTCTGCAATGGCTTGAGTCGCCGATGGCGCCCCACCCGGCTGAGGAGCTCCCCTCACTGCGAGCGCAGGTCAAAGCCTGGCACGAGGTTGGCGGTTCGCCGCAGCAGCGCGCCCTGGCTCTGAACGGCTTGTACGAGCGCAGCTCGAGCGTCGTGGCGGCACTGCTTCCGGAACTGACCGAGTTGCTCTTGCCGATCCCACGCAAGTCACGGCGCCTGGTCCGTAGCGTCCTCGATCTGCTGCAAATGCTTGCCGACGACACGCTGGAGATGCTTGAGGGAGCCGCGCCGCACGACCCCAGCGACCGCCATCAAGCGCCCGATCTCGCGCTGTGGCGTAGCCTGCGCGCCCTCGCGCAACAACTGATGATCAGCCATCTGATCGCCTCTCCGGCACCGACCGGTGCCTGGCAGCAACTGCATCAGACCTACGCCGTGGCACGATCACGGCATCTCGAAGCGACGATACCACGCGGGCAGACACGGAAACTGCAGCACATTTATCAGGCGGCGATCCTGCTCGGCTGCGCCCAGCCGGCATCATTGACCGCACGGGAGGTGGTCTTCCTGGCCGCCTACTTCGACCGCTTTGCCGGCCAGATCGAGACGCTCTCGGCAGAAGCCGCCGCCGCAGCAGCCCCGGGAACCTTCTGGGTCGATCCGACACGCGACGCACCTGCCCTGCCTTTTTCGCGCAAGCTGGCACCGTCGACCGCGCCACTGGAGTACTTTTCCTGCGCCGGACTGGGCCTCCTGCTGAAGACGCAGATCGCCCAGCTCAACGCTGGTACCTCGGCCGAAGAAATCGGGCTGCCGGAGCTGGCCAGCACGCCCGCCGGGGTCGGCGTCCTGCGCCGCCTGGCTGGACGCTGGAGTGACTTCGGCAAACGCCGCTTTCTTCGTCGCCGGCAGGGCTATCGGGTGGTTCTGGGCACCGGCATCGACAAACTCTGGCAACTCTGCAAGGAAGGCGACGCGGCCGCTGTCGAGTTGTCGAGCTGGATGATCACCAACGAAAGCCCGGACGGCTATGCGATCAGGCATGTCTCCGGCACGATCAGCACCGTTTCGGTCGGCAATGTCGTCGCGGTGCGCACGGGAGACGAAAAGAACTGGCAGATCTGCCTGGTGCGCTGGGCGCTATCCGAGAACCCGGAGGACCTGGAGCTTGGCCTGCAAGTCCTGGCTCCGAAGGCTGTCCCGGCGATTCTCGCCCGGCCTGGGGACGGCGAAGGAACGGAACACCTGCGGGTTCTGGTACTGCCGGAAATTCCCTCGCTGCGCCCAAGCCAACTGCTGGTTGTGGCCTCGGGCGCGCTGACCCAGAACGAGGGGAAATTGCTGCTGGTCATCGAGAACGAAAACCTGGTGGTTCGCGAAGTCAAGCGCATCGGCATCGACGAGCAGACCGGCAGCGTTGATATCCTGGCGATACAACCTGACGCGACGCACTTGTAGGGCCCTACGAGCGGGTCCGTAGGGTGGTGGAAAACGCGCGGCCACCCAGGCGAGGGCTCGTCTTTGCAAAGGGAGGAGCGCCATCGGCCGCAGTTTCCCGGATAATGGCGGGATGACGGAAATCCTCGTTCTCTACTATAGCCACCGGGGGTCGGTACAAGCCCTCGCCCAGCAAATCGCGCGCGGCATTGAGTCGACTGACGGCGCGACCGCCCGTCTGCGGACGGTTCCCAAGGTATCGCCCGTTTGCCTGGCGAGCGCTCCGGGCATACCGGACGACGGAGCGCCTTACGTCGAAGCCACCGACCTTGATGAATGCAGCGGGCTGGCACTCGGCAGCCCGACGCGTTTCGGCAACATGGCTGCTCCGATGAAATACTTCTGGGATAGCACCGCCGCGCAATGGTCGTCGGCAACGCTGGTCGGCAAGCCTGCCTGCGTGTTCACGTCGACGGCCACCGCTCACGGCGGACAGGAGAGCACCCTGTTGTCGATGATGCTGCCGCTGCTGCATCACGGCATGCTGCTGCTCGGGCTGCCCTATAGCGAAACCGCCTTGTCCAGCACCCGCAGCGGCGGCACGCCCTATGGCGCCAGCCATCTGGCCGGCGCCGAAGGCACGCCGACGCTCAGCGAAGAAGAGCGCCAACTCGCCTTCGCGCAGGGGCGCCGACTCGCGACCATCGCCATCAAGCTCAGCGCCCGATGATGCGCGGCCTCTACCTGACGGCGTGCGGCAGCCTGATTGCGCTGATCTTCCTGTGCCTGGCCTGGGAATTGCGTCTGGCACCGATCCAGCCTGGCGGCTCATGGCTGGCGCTGAAGGGTCTGCCGCTGCTAGCACCCCTGTTCGGCATTCTCAACGGCCGCCGTTACACCTACCAGTGGGCGAGCATGCTGATTCTGCTCTACTTCACCGAGGGAGTCGTGCGGGCGACCACCGAAACGGGAACGGGGCAGGCGCTGGCCATTGCCGAAACCGTCCTTGCGCTGGCCTTCTTCTGCGCGAGCGTCGCCTACGCCCGACTCACTCGCCCCTCATCGACGCAGAAGGTCGCCCCGCCAGCAGGTCGCTAGGCGTCATTCTGCCCATCAGGCCCGGCAGACGTCAGACATCCGCCTGCGGGTCGACGCGATCGGGAATCTGCAGCTTGTTCAGGGCGTTGAGGTAGGCTTTCGCCGATGCAATGACAATATCGGTATGCGCACCGTTGCCGTTCACGATGCGACCGCCCTTGCCGAGGCGAACGGTCACTTCGCCCTGCGCGTCAGTGCCGGTGGTGATCGCGTTGACCGAGTAGAGCAATAACTGTGCGCCGCTGCTGGCCACCGACTCGATCGCCTTGAAGGTCGCGTCGACCGGCCCGCTGCCGATCCCCGCCGCGTTCTTCTCCACGCCATCGACGCTCAGCGTCACATTCGCCGCCGGCGTCTCACCGGTTTCCGAGCAGACCCGTGAATAGAGCAGCTTGTAGTACTCGCCCTCCTGCGTAAACTCCTCATCGGACATCAGTGCCTGCAGGTCTTCGTCAAAGATCTCGTGCTTCTTGTCGGCCAGTTCCTTGAAACGGGCAAAGGCAGCATTCAGCGCCTCTTCGCTGTCGAGCACGATCGCCAGGGCCGACAAGCGGGACTTGAAGGCGTTGCGTCCCGAGTGCTTGCCGAGGACCAGCTTGTTCTGTGCCCAGCCGACATCCTCGGCGCGCATGATCTCGTAGGTTTCACGGTGTTTGAGCACCCCGTCCTGATGAATCCCGGACTCGTGCGCAAAAGCATTGGCGCCAACGACCGCCTTGTTGGGCTGCACCGGATAGCCGGTGATCTGCGAGACCA